>DASRRN010000168.1:0-10194 GCA_035695685.1 Acidobacteriaceae bacterium
GGGGAAATGTCCAACAAAAGGATTTGTGGTCAAATTATCTTATACGGTTAGCTTGGCGCCGCAATCTCCGCTGGCGCCCCGCAACGCTACGCCAGGAGACAGCATCTGAATCGACAGCGTATGATTCGAGAGACCGCCCCAACCTTTCCTTACTACGATATCGTGCCTGCTTCGGCCGATCGGGAGTGCAGGAGACGAGCGTCAGAAAGACTTAGATCGTCACTCAGGAGCAAATGACCAATTCACAAGCAAAGCCCAAGGTGCTGGTAGCTGATGACGAGCGAGTGATCGCAGACACGCTGGCCATTATCCTAAACCAGAGCGGGTTTGAAGCCACAGCTGTGTACAACGGTGAGAAGGCCGTGGAAACAGCGCGCACACTTCGGCCCGACATGCTCATTTCCGACGTCATCATGACCGATATGAACGGCATTGACGCCGCCATCACCATTCGGACCATGCTGCCGAATTGCAAGATTCTGCTCTTTTCCGGCCAGGCTGCCACCGCGGATCTCCTGGACCGCGCTCGCGTTCAGGGCCACGAATTCGAGATCCTGGCAAAACCCGTACACCCGCAGGATTTACTGGCGCGCCTCCGCAGTTAGGCCGGGCGGGACGTCCACCGGAATATGACGGACCGCATTTCCGGTCCCCTCGAGAATCCCGTCTGGATCGGGCAGCCCTTTGCCTTGTAAAAAGAACAAACTCCCCCACCGTGGAAAAACAGCTATCGAACACGGCAGAAGAGATAGCTGTGATACTCGCCATCTTGGATAAGTTTGGGCTCGTCCAGGATTCCATTTGAAATCTTGCCAGGGACTAGGCAAGATAGTGATATGACAGTTAAATCAGCGATACAGGCAAATGCATCTGCTGCCGGCTCGAAAAAGGGGGCGAAGGTTCGCCCGGAGATACTCACCGAAGATCAGCGCTACGAACTAGCGCGCAAAGCGGAGCAGGCGCGCATTGTCCGGCATGACTTACGCGACCGGCTTAGGGACAAACCATAAAGCCCTCCCAAAAAGTAGTTCTCACACACCCTCTAAAGCCCAGATCTTTGTCGGGTCTCATCGGCCCGACTGAAGTCCTGCCTCCTCCGTTACCCCGCGTAAATAGCTGACAACAATAGGTTGCCTGCTACTGCAGGAGGCCAAAGACAGCAACACTGTTGGTCGTTCCCACGTACACCTTCCCATTGGCAATCATGGGAAGAACGAATTTATTGTCGGAGAAATGGTCGCGATTGTTCGCCGCCTGATTGCTGTCGTACAACTCGGTCGGAATATTCGTTGTGTCGTAGGCGTGCAGGACCCCGGCGCCGTTCTGGTTCTCGATGGCCCACACGATGCCATTCTGCGCCCCGTTCGAGCTCACGCTCGGAGTTGCACCCGGATACCCAAAAGTATTCGCTGACTCGCTCGCCGGAGAGGTGGCCAGCAACGCTGTGGTGATGGGAAACGCCTTGAGGTGATCGCCCACGCCCGCATAGTAGACCGTGTTGTTGAACAAGGCGGCCATGGAAAAGGCGCCTTGACTCAGCGCATTCGGCAGCTCCTGATAGATTGCATTGTTGCTGCTGGCATTGAACTTGCCCATGTTGTCGCGGTCGACCACATAGATATTGGTGTCTTTACCGGCGCCCACCGCGAGATGGCGCGTATTGCCCTTGGCATCGGTTTGATCGGGTAGAAGCATGGCTCCGCCGGAGCCCAGGTCTTGGTCGGCGTCGCTCTCATTTTGCAGATTGTACGCGGCGAAATAATCCGCTGCCGCCAGTACGTTCCCGGTAGTGGATACCTTCATGAACGCGTTGCCAAAGTCTCCCTGGGCAGGAAAGCCGTTCGCGCTCAAGCTCGAGTCGAAGGTCCCGTTTGCGTCGAGGAAGAAAATATTGCCCTGCGTATCCCCGGCCAGGCCCGCGCCGCTCATCCACACCGAACCTTCGCCATCGCCATAATGAGGTGTGGAAGGGCCGTTCGGCGTCAGGTTCAAAACGCTCGTCTGCTGCAGTGTGGCTTCGCTGTAGGCCATGAGCCACCCGGTATAGGGGTCCTGATCGCAGTGCGAAGTCCATGCCAGATAGAGCTGTCCATTCATCAACAACAGCCCCACTCGCTCTGCGTATTGACTGGGATCGAATACCTGGGTCCCGTTCGTGGAACCATATCCGGTGCCGGGGAAGCTGGCCTGAATCTCAGACGGGCTGCCTTGCATCTCCGCCCCGGTCGTGAGGTCCAGCGCATGCAGCCGCTGGTGGTACTTACTGCTTGCATCCTTCGACATGGCGACAAAGAACACGGTGCCGTTGGGCCCGTGGGACCGGTCGATCACCGGGGTGTCGGTGATGCCAATCTCCGGGCTGATCTGGTTGCAGCCATGATCGTCACTCGTGGTTTCATTTGCTCCCAGTGCGCTTACCTGCCACAATTGCGTGCCCGAGTCGGCGTCGAACGCATAGGCGCTGCCGTGTTCGGTAACTACGACGAGTACGTTATGCGTCTGGCCCGCAATGGAAAGGCCGCTCACATAGAGCGGCTGCCCATCCACCTTGCCATCAACCGGCAATTCACGAAGCTTCCCAAACCCGTTGAAGTTGACGTTTTGTGGGGTGAGCACTGTCTCCGCCGCATTCCATCCGTCGCGCGCATTGTCATTGTGATATGTGGTTACGTTCACGCCGGAGGAGGCGATCGTAAGAGCCAGGGTGGCGGCATGGGTAAGCGATCCGGAGGTGCCGGTGAAGACTACATTCGCACTCCCCGCCTGGGCGCTGTTGCCCGCCGTAAGCGTAACGCTTTGTGGGGTCCCTGGGGTGAGCGAAACTGAGGCTGGGTTAGCAGTCACCCCAGCGGGCAATCCGCTGAGCGCGATGTTCACGTTGCCAGTGAAACCGTTGAGTGCCGTCCCCGTGAGTTGCACCGGTTGTCCCGCCCCACCTATGGTCAGGCTGAGAGACTGCGGGCTGACCGCAAGGGAAAAGTCAGCTTGGGCCGGCGGTGGTGCGGTAACGGTGATGGCCAACGAAGCAGTATGCGTGAGGGCGCCTGACGTTCCGGTCAGCGTAGCCGTTGCGGACCCGGCGGCGGTTCCCGCAGGAGCAGTCAGCGTGAGCGTGGCCGCGGTACCCGGAGTTAGCGTGAGGGACGACGGCTGGACCGTCACCCCGGTTGGCAGCCCGGTGATCGCCACTTGCACGCTGGATGAAAATCCGTTCTGCGCTGTAGCCAGCACTGAAACCGTCCCTGCCGTGCCATTGGCCGTCAAAGTCAAGGTTGCCGGCGTGACGCTGAGCGAGAAATCGGCCGGCGCCGCCTGTACGGAAAGAGAGGCTTGCGTGCTGACACTCTGGCCGTTGGCGCTGGCCGTGAACGTGACCATGGCGGTTGTAGTCGCCGCTGACGATGCCGCCGTAAACATCAGCGGCAAGGCAACACCCGAAGTCAGCGAGAGCGTCGCCGGGGAAACCGTGACTCCACTTGGCAGGCCCGACGCCGTTACCGTCACCGCACCGGTTCCGTTCGGCGCTGTCAACAGCAGGGAAGCCGCCTGTCCGGCTGCACCCGCCGTAAGACTGATCGTGGAGGGCGAAAGAGTAAGCGTAGGCTGAGACCCGGTGCTTTCGCTACCGCTGGTGCTGCTGTTATTGCCACCGCTGCACGAAGCAAGACCTCCGGCCAGCAGGCCGCTGAACAGAAACGAAACCGCGCCTCTGAAAAACGGGTTGAATCGAAGGGTGGTGTGAGGCATGGCGGCTCCTGAGCACAGTTCATGCGCTGTCGAGTCTGGTCCGTGGGCAGGAGTCGCTGCCCACCTTGACGGTGGGTCCTATAATATCCCGCTCACCATCCGGTTGATAAACTATCCTATCTACCTATCCTGCCGAAAGTGTTACCGCGCAATCCCAGGGTTGCCTGCGGCGGTAAGCCATGTGCGGCACGACATCGCTGTCAGAAATTCAACTGGGAACTCGCTCAGATGTTCTGACCATCAGGTCGTGAACCGCTTATCCGAAGAATTGCGTGTTACTGAGGGTGCAAATATGTTGATGTTATGGCAAAAATCTCGAGAAAGTCTTGACACCATAGGAGTTTCTTGTTACTTCTGATCTATCAGTCAACCTACAGCTCTCTTCCGTGTTACGCGGGCTCCCTCTTCTCAAGCTGAGTATGGGGTTTGGCTGCTTAGTGGCAGGCCTAGCGTCGTAGTTGAGTCCGAGGCAGTCTGATGTTTCCTTCGCGGCTCCTGCGCCTGATCGCCACGCCCTCACTCGCGGAAATTGCATGTTTGTAAAGACGAGACTCACGTTGCAACGGCACCTCGTTCTTACGTTATTTTTTTTGGCGCCTATTCAACCCTGGAGTCTTCCATGAGAGTGCTCACCTTCCTGCCCCGCGTTGATCTGCAGAGACGAGTCGAAAAGGCTCTCACCTCGGCCCGGTTTGTCGTAGAGACGATCGGTTCGGTAAAGGAATTTCCCTCCTCGGCTCGATTTGCAAAATGCGACGGAATCCTTCTCGATTCGGACGCTCTCCTCTTCGCGGAAACTCTGATCCTGGTAAAGCAACTGCGGCTGGAGAATGTGGATGCAGGACTGTTTGTTCTCGCAAAATACCTGGATTTGGAGCAACGCTTAAGTTTGTTCGAAGCTGGTGCGGATGATTGTGTGCGCGAGCCGTTCTTTGCTTCGGAGCTGGCGGTCCGCCTGGCACTTTCGATACGGTTGCGTCGGGCTGCCTCTCATGTCTCGACGTCACGCACAGTCAATAAGCTTCGCTCCGGTGATCTCGAACTGGATTTGATTCGGCGAAGAGCCGCGCGGTTAGGCAAGGACATCGACCTGCGCCCAAAAGAATTTCTGCTGCTTGAATATCTGGTACGGAACGTGAACCGCCCGGTGACCCGGACCATGATTCTGGAGCATGTCTGGAACTCCTCCTTCGAGGGTTTAACCAACGTAGTCGATGTGTACATCAGCGCCTTACGAAGTAAGGTTGATCGAGACTTCCCGCAAAAATTGATTCAGACGAATCGTGGCATAGGTTATACCTTTACCTGCGTGACCGCCTGCCCTGGCGTCTCGAATGGCCACTCCATGAGGGACGGTGGTGCACGTGCCGTTTAAGTCACAGCGACAGCTTTTTCCGGCTCTCCCTAAGGGGAACTCCTGTCCATGTTGACGCCGCGCTCGAGGAGATGCGAGGGATCGCACAGGCGCGTCTCGCCCGTCCTGTTTGATGAAAAGCTGCGGACAGAATATAACAGACTCAAAAGAGGCGGTAGGTGACGTCTATTTAAGCGGCTGAGCACGAAAAATGCTGCAGACCCCGCTCTCCACGGGGCGGTACCAGCGCGTCGCGATGAGTGATTTGCAATTGCAACTTAAGGGCAGCACGGGAAAGGTTCGCTCATGGCAGGGATTGGCGCAAGGCTTCGTACGATTCGTCGGCAATGGCAACTCTCTTTGCGAGAGGTTGAGGAACGCAGTCTTCGCTTCGCCCAGGAGCGGGGCAACCAGGCTTACCAGGTCTCTGCCAGCTGGCTTGACCGCCTGGAACGCGAAGAACACGAGTTGACGGTCAACAAGCTGATCGCTTTGGCCGACATTTATAACGTCCCTACCGAGCAACTGCTGCGCTCCATGTATCCGGCAAACGCGCAGACTCTGGTTCTCAAGCAGCTTTCCAGCCCCAATGCAACCATCTTGCTGACCGAAGGGCCCCTCGAAGAACAGGCAAGATATTTGCTTCCGGATGCCCCTGTCCCCGATCAGCCGCCCGACGAGACCACGCTGCTTGCGACAGAAAATGGTCAGTCGCTCGCGCCGTACAGGCGCGGTATCATCGGGAAACGCGACCTCACCCTCGATCCCATGATCCCGGCTGGCTCCATCGTTCAGATCGATACGCAGAAACGCGCGATCTCGTCACGGAAAGACTGGACGCACGAATTTCAACGGCCCATCTATTTCCTCATGACCCGGGACGCTTACGTCTGCGGCTGGTGCGAACTGGACAAGGCGTCGGACTGGTTGACCCTGATCCCCCATCCCCTGTCGCCTGCTTCCAGCCGGAGATGGAAGTACCGGACAGAAATAGAAAACCTCGGGCGCGTTATTGTTGTTGCCATTCGGTTGGCGCCATGACCAACTTAGAGTGCCCTTTGTAAATCGGCAAGCATCGAGAAGTTTCCCGCTTCATAGAGGCTGAGCAAGTTGCGGGTCATGCGGTAATAGCTAACCACCGCCCGCTGCGCATAGAAGGGAAAGGAGACCTGCAGGTTTCCCTTTTGCGCCGCTCCCTGCAAACGAGCAACATGCCACTTCAACTCCCTCGCATCCAGGCGCAGCCGCTCCGCAATCGCCAATGCTTCCGGATACCACTGCTGCACATAAAAGGCGAGATCGATCAGAACGTCGCTGTTTCTCTCCAGGACTTCGAGCCCATCGAGCCCGCCGATTAACTTCCACATCTGCGATAGTTCCATACCCCCGGCATCGTCCGCCGCTTTAGGCTGGCCTGACTCGTCAACCAGGTTCAGCGCAACTTCGGCAATGTTATTCCGGTCGATCCAGGTTAACTTGGCAAACAGGTCTTCCCAATTCGCCGGAGACGATCGGCGGCGGCTCTGGAAGTAGTAATATCCAGCAACCAGCAAGAGTGCGCCAAGAAAAATTCCGATCGCACCGAGAAAATAGAAATTGTGAGTGTTCACAACTTTTTCCGTGACCGCAAGTCCTGGAGATCGTATTCCACCAGCGTCTGCAAAGCAAACATTTTTTCGCGCATTTCTGATGTCATTATGCGAGCCGGCCGCTCAGCACGCCATAGATTGATAATCCAATAGTTAACACAGACCAGGTACGCAGCCATACGAATATGCGACAAGATAAGAAACCCTGGTAGTTGCCGGCCGACCCCAAAGTAACTGTGTCCGGTCTCAATTAACACCCCAAGCAGGGAATACGCTCCCAGTCCCTGGGCAATCTTCGCCACATGCGTTCTCCATGGAAGCCTCGCGTCCATGGACAGAGCCATCATGGCGACGAAAAGTTCGCTCTGCAGCACTGCCGCAAATAGGTTCCCCTTAGTCGCAAAAGCCTGCATCCAGGTTCGCGCCGGCGGACTTGCCAACCAGGTCAGACCAAACGCAATGCATAGACTCAAGCCCAGCAGCCACGCGTAACTGGACCGCACGTCGTCCGCCCACACATCCAGGGGCTTGAAGACACGCGAGGCGATCTCGTACACGACGCAAAGTTGCAACGTCGTATCGAGCACAGTCAGTGACCAATAGGTATAAAAATATGAATCTTTCGAACCGTAATGCAGCACGAAATACAAGACGACGGTTTTAATCACGATCAGCGTGATGAGCGCGGTAAAGAAGGGGAAACTTCTGGCCCGGCGTCGATACCAAAGAACGAACAGCAAGCCAAGATTCTCTAGGAAGCCGGCCGCCCAGAACAGGAGATCCAGATCGGTGAGATGCATCCCAGAGTCTCCTTCAAGGCGGCCAGCCCGTGACGGGCGCGCCCTTAGCGGCTTCACAAGGTGCAGCTGATCCCAAACCTTCTGCTCCAGCCCGCGCATTCACCGAAGTGCATGCGGCCCCTATTAACCGGAACCGCATCTATTTGCCGCTGGCGAATGTCACACTACAGCGAATTCGGTCGTGGAAGCCCCTTTGTGGTCCCGGATAGCCGGGACCACTTCACAATCCCATCGGCTACAGTGATTGTGAAGCCGCTCCAGGAGAGTATTTTACGCCAAACCGAAGAAAACCAGGATTGCGTGCATAGTCCCGGGTTCTGGATCCGTGCCTAGAGGGGTGGAGGCGAGAGCGGCTGGGGCAACCAGCGCGAAGAACGTTGCAGCGACCGCGATCGTACGAGCAATTTGTTTCAGCATTGGAATCTCTCCTTGGGAGTGCAGATGTGCACTGACGGGAGACTACGTTGCTGAGTTATAAAGTCCGAGCATTTCTCTCAGGCTGTTGCTTAGACGTAACAAAAGAATCGGCTCATAATCGTTAGTCATCCTCCCTGTGCATAGGCAAGGATGTACTTTGCTTCCTTGGCTTTGCGCGCTTTAACTCATCTTGATGTTTCCGATACGCAACATCCTGTGTAGCCTCCTCGCAACTCCTGGAACATATGGTTTATTCATCGGGATGCGTGTATCGGAAAATAAGATAAGGGATTCATGCTGCCAACTCTGATACCCGCGCTGCGCTCTTCTTAGTAACAATTACCGGCCGATTACGAGACAAATTAGTTAGATTGACAGAGTAAAGTAACTTCTGTTATTGCTTTTCCACCATGTAGGCTTTTTCCCCTCATTCGCACTGAGGTTTTCACTTCTGTCTTGTGCCTTGCTCCCCGCTCCACACTGTATGCGGAGTGCCGAGTACGGCGCCCTGATGAGAGACCTTCCGGATGCGATGTCGGGTTCCCATGTGGCAGCTCTGTGCTCACCACTCCTATGAATCTTGATTGTGGCACTTCACAACTTACCGGCTATAGTGCAAAGGCCAATTGCCAGGCCGGTACAGCAGTTTCACGATAGGTATAACCGGTGTAAATGCCTCATCCGTGGCGGTTCACCAGGAAAAGCTACGGCTCAACAAGCCGGATCGAACACAGAAATCGTGAAACTGCTGCGTGCTGTTTTCCAGAAGACTGTTCGATCGCCGTTTTAGATTTTGGAGATACTCATGAAGGTGCTTACTTTCTTACCCCGCTGTGATCTGCAAAGAAGAGTTGCCAAGGCGCTCAGCTCAGCCCAGTTTGTTGTGGAAACGGTTGTGTCGGCCCGGGAGTGCCTGCAGCTCACCCGCTTTGCTCCGTACGAGGGTGTTCTCGTCGATTCTGATTCCCTAATCTTCGGAGACATTGTGCTTCTGGTGAAGCTGCTGCGGCAGGAGAACTCCGACGCCTCACTTTTTGTTTTCGCGCGGTACCTTGATCTGGAACAGCGCTTGCAATTGTTCGATGCCGGAGTCGATGACTGCGTGCGTGAGCCGTTCTTTGCCTCGGAGTTGGCAGTCCGTCTCGGCCTTTCGATACGGTTGCGTCAGGCAGCTGCCGATCTCGCCGCGGCAAGTACAGTGAATGTGCTTCGCTCCGGCGAACTCGAACTGGACCTGGTCCGAAGAAGAGCCGCGCGCCTGGGAAAGGCCATCGATCTGCGCCCGAAGGAATTTCTGCTGCTCGAGTACCTGGTGAGAAACGTCAACCGTCCGGTCACGCGAACCATGATCCTGGAACATGTATGGAACTCCTCGTTCGAGGGTTTGACCAACGTGGTCGACGTATATATCAGCGCCTTACGAAGCAAAGTCGATCGCGGCTTCCCGCAAAAATTGATTCAGACCAATCGGGGCATCGGCTACACGTTTATCTCGGGGGACACCCCACCCCTGCCCTCAAACGGCCATGGCCTACGGCCGCCGCAGTCGAGTACAGAGCCAATGGCCGGGCACGTGCGACAGGCGTGAGCCGGTCGCGCGTTTTCGCTTGACCGCCTTTTGGGGCCGGCTCGGTCGCCGGCACTTGTCGGCAACATGAAGTTTCGACATTTCAAAGAGGATGGATAGATCGAAATCTGCGGAGTACGCGAATTTTCCGGGAGTCACCGCGCTGGCGCTCAGTTTCTACATATTTCGGAGTTGCGAATTCGCTGGCGGAAGACATTTTTGCCGTATTTAGATCAACGAACCGCCTAAGCTGTGCCAGCCCTGGACTTCAGTCCATAAGCGCTAACTTGTTTGGAATGTTTTTCTTCAGAACTCCCACAAAATCGTCATCCTGAGCGGAGCGTTTCACAGATTCTTCGCGTGACACCGCGCTTGATGGCGCGGAGTCGAAGGACCTCGAGGATGCCTATCTTGCCTATGCCGTTGGGAGCTTTTCAACCACCGAAGGTCTTCATAACCCTCAAAGTAGAGCAGGCGCTTGCAGCCGTAGGCCGCAGTGAAACCTTCCCACGTGCCCTCCTTATGTTGCATGACTCGCAGATACGGGTTGCTGGTGACGCCAATGTAAAGCGTGCCTGTATGGCTGCCGAGAATGTAGATGTAGCTGCCGGACATGGCAAGATGCTAGCAGTTCTTGTTCTCGGCCCCAGGGAAAGACCGTGGCGGGTCCGCCCGGTGCGGGCTTCGGTGGTTGAAAAGCTCCGAACGGCATAGGCAAGA
>DASRRN010000169.1:0-7457 GCA_035695685.1 Acidobacteriaceae bacterium
CCGACGGCGGGAAATACGGTTGATGCGCGGAGTCTCTTTCAGTGATGATGCTCGGCGCGGTCGAGATTGTCGGAAACTCAGCGGAACGGTTGAACCGAATCATGGCCCGTGCCTGGCGAAACCGGGCTTCGGCTACTTTCAATTCCTGGTTAGAAACCGTCGCCTGTTCTTCCAGCGCATTCAGCTCAGGGTCGCGGAAGACCTCCCACCATTGACCACGAATCTGTTGATCTCCTGGTTGAGCTTGTTTCCACCCGTCAGATGCCTTAAAGGATTCAGGCGCCTGTTCCTTGAATGCGGGAGCCATGGGCACCGTCGGTTTGACGTACTTCGGACCGACCATGCATCCGGATATCAGCAGACCAACGGAGAATATGGCGAGGTGAGGAAAATACGGTTTCACTGTGACCCCGCCGGCTGCGCTGCAGCCGCGTGAACCTCGCTGCCACCGGTAAGGGAATCCGATGGGTTCACGATAACCTGGTCTGTGGGCCGAAGGCCGGCGACGACTTCTACGGTGGAGCCAAAGTCGCGGCCGATGGTGATGGGAACCAACTCTGCGCGCCCATTGCGAACCACGCCGACGCGTAGACCCTCAGAGCGAAAGAGCAGGGTGTTGGCCGGGATGGTCAGCGATCTTGCGGAATCGCGCACAGACTGAGGAAGCTTGAGATGTACAAAGACATAGGATCCTGTCTTGATGCGGCCCTGCGGGTTGTCGACATCGATTTCGACATTCAGCGTTCTGGAAGCATTGTCAATCGAATCGGAATTGCGAACGATCGTACCCTGGAAAACTTCGCCCGGAAACTCGTCCAGTGCAAGTGTGGCCTTGGCTCCCGTCTGCGCAGCCTGAGCATCGACTTCTGGCACAGCGACGTAGACGCGAAGTTTATTTACGGCCGCCATGTGAAACAGTTCCTGGGGCACGCCGCCTGCTCCGGCGTTGATAAGAGCGCCGATATCGGTGTTTCGTGCGGTGATCACGCCGGCGAAAGGAGCATAGACCTTTTCAAAGGACTGCAATTGCTCCAGACGGTGAACGTTTGCAGTCATGGAATCGACCGATGCCTGGCGCGCGCTGAGATCGCTGATTGCCTGATCGGTCTCTTGTTTAGAGACGGAGTTGGTCTTTAGCAGGTTTTGCCACCGGGTCGCGGTAATCTGTGCCAGTTGCTCGTTTGCCTGAGAATTCTTGAGGTCAGCACGAGCCTGCTCCAGTTGCTGATCAATTTCCGGGGTCTCAATCTCTGCCAGCAGTTGTCCCTGCTTTACGTGAGCACCGATGTCGACATACCAACGCTTGAGATAACCGTTGGTGCGAGCATAGATGGGCGTATCGTTAAACGCTTGCGTGTTACCGGGCAACACGATCTCCAGCGGCAGGCCACCCGAATTTGGCTGGATAACGGTAACGGTCGGGATCGCGGCTCGCTCGGTGCGCGCGCCAAGAGCGTTCTCGGCCTGGGCTCGATCGCGAATGCCCCAAAAGATGACAACGCCGAGAACAAGGGCGCCGGCCGCCAGACCCACGAACAGCCAGGGAGACAACGGTTTTATCGGTACCGGCACAGGCCGTTCGGTAGGGTTTTGCGAAACTTCAGGCAGGGTGCTGTCAACAGTGCTCATAGTCTCTCCGTTCGCATTCGTCGCAATTACGCATGCGTCATCTTGTTGTCCGGCTCAATCGTTGTCTGCGAGCCTTCAGGAGTTCTTCGCCCGTGCAGCAGAGCAAACACGGAAGGGACAAAGATCAGTGTGGCCACCGTGGCGCAGAGTAGACCTCCGATGACGGCGCGCCCCAAAGGCGCATTTTGCTCTCCACCATCCCCAAGGCCGAGTGCCATCGGAATCATGCCGATGATCATGGCCAAGGCAGTCATAATGACCGGGCGGAAACGAGTGGTGCCGGCTTCAATGGCAGCGATAAGCGAGTCACCATGATGAAGCAGCCTCTCCTTGGCGAAGGAGACGACGAGGATGCTGTTGGCCGTGGCCACCCCCATACACATGATGGCTCCCATAAGCGCGGGAACACTGACCGTGGTGTGGGTGACAAAGAGAAACAAAACAATGCCAGCCAGCGCCGCGGGAAGTGCGGTGATGATAATGAAGGGGTCAAGCCAGGACTGGAAGTTCACCACGATCAGCAAATATACAAGAATGATTGAAAAGCCCAGACCACCGATGAGCCCAATATAAGAACTGCGCATGGTGCCGTACTGCCCCCTAATGGTCACGAAGCTGCCTCGGGGAAGAGCTTTGCTGTTCGCGTCGACGATACGAGACACGTCGCGCCCAACTGCTCCGAGGTCCCGATCCTGTACAGCCGCATAGATATCGACCACGCGGCGAATGTTGTAGTGGTTGATCGAGGCCAGCTCAGTAGTCCGTTGAATGGAAGCAACGTCGGCCAGTATACCGGGCCGCTTCTGGTTGGGCCCGCTGATGGGAATATTTTGCAGATCCTGGCGCGACTGGATGTCGTATTGGGGCGTTTGCGCGACCAGATTGTAGGAGACTCCGTTCTTCGTATTGAGATAGAACATGGGTGTCACCTGAAAGCTGCCGCTCAGAGAAACCAACAAGCTATTGGCGATGTCGCGTTCCGTAAAGCCTCCCTGGGCCGCCTTGGTGCGATCAACGGCGACATGAAACTTGGGATAGTCGGATTGTTGTTGAACGCGCAGGTCCACAAGGCCACGGACATGATTTAGTTCGGAGAGCATTTTGTCCGCTACGCGGGAATTATCCACAATGTCGGGACCATCGATCTGGATGTCAATAGGTGCTGGAAGACCAAAGTTCAATATCTGGGTCACAATGTCAGCCGGGATGAAATAGAACGTAGTTCCAGGAAAGTCGCGGGGGAGCTTCTCCCGCAGGGTACGCACGTAGTCGTCGGTCGGATGATGCTTCTCTTTGAGAGAGACGAGTACGTCGGCATCGGCGGCGCCGGTCAGCCCCGAGCGGTTGTAAATGTAATTGATGTTGCTGTAAGGCAAGCCGATGTTGTCGAGTATATTGTCGAGCTCAGCCGGCGGAATTATCTGCCGGAGCTCGGTCTCGACCTGATCCGCGAGACGGGCTGTGTCCTCGATACGCGTCCCCGACTTGGCACGCACATGGAGAATGAACTGTCCACTGTCTGAGGTGGGGAAAAAGTCCTGACCGAGGAATGGAATGATGGCGAATGCCAACAGGCATACCGCCAGGAACCCGGGAACAAAGATCTTTCGCAAAGAAACAAGCTGAGCGAGCAATGATGAATAAGTAAGCCTCACGGTTTCAAAAAGCCGTTCGAATCCCCGTTGGAAACGGGCAAAGGG
Organism: Acidobacteriaceae bacterium; assembly: GCA_035695685.1. Classification (GTDB taxonomy): domain Bacteria; phylum Acidobacteriota; class Terriglobia; order Terriglobales; family Acidobacteriaceae; genus PALSA-350. Next base: position 3,330 of record DASRRN010000169.1, read on the forward strand.
GCTACGCGATTCCTGACCCCCATGCTGCCTGGCCTTCAATAAGTACATGGCGAGGGTGGGCACCAAGGTACGGGACAAGATGTAAGACGCGATCATGGCGAAGATGACCGCCTCGGCTAGAGGAACAAACAGATACTTCGCTACGCCGCTCAGGAAGAACATGGGCAGAAACACGATACAGATACACAGTGTCGATACCAGCGCAGGGACAGCAATCTGCGCGGCCCCATCGAGGATGCCGTCGTGGAGCGTAGCACCCTCTTCAAGGTGGCGCTCGATATTCTCGATGGTGACGGTAGCGTCGTCGACCAGGATGCCCACGGCGAGCGCAAGACCGCCGAGAGTCATGATGTTAATGGTCTCGCCCAGGAAGCTGAGGACGATCACAGATGTGAGGATGGAGAGCGGAATGGAAATGGCGATGATGATAGTGCTGCGCCAGCTGCCAAGAAAAACCAGGATCATCAGGCCGGTAAGCGCCGCGGCGATGATGGCTTCACGAATGACACCATTGATGGAGCCGCGAACAAAAATCGACTGATCCGAGAGCGGCTGAATCCTGAGATCGGGGGGGAGGGTCTGCGCGACGCGGGGCAGGATGCGGCGGATTCCCTTGACCACATCGATGGTCGAGGCGTCCCCCGCCTTCAGCACGGTCACTAGAGCCCCGCGACTACCATCCTGGCGAACGATGTTCGTCTGGGGGGCAAAGCCGTCGCTGACTGTCGCGACGTCGCGGAGATAAACGATGGAATTGCCGATCGTCTTGATGGGCAGGCCGTTAAATTCCTGGACGGTCTTCACATCAGCGTTCAGGTCAACGTCATATTCAAACTGGCCCAGCTTGACGGTGCCTCCCGGCAAGATGAGGTTCTGGTTGCCAAGTGCAGTGAGCACATCGTTAGGCGAGAGTCCCTTGGCCTGCAACAACCCCTGGTTTAAATTGACCATAACCTGGCGTTGCTTGCCGCCAAAGGGATACGGAACCGAGGCGCCCGGAACCGTGACCAACTGGGTGCGTAAAAAATTCAACGCAATGTCGTTGAGCTGGGACTCAGTCAGATTCTTTCCAGACAGGCCAAGCTGCAAAATGGGCACGGTGGACGCGTTGTAGTTGAGGACCAGCGGAGGCAGTGCGCCGGGAGGCAATTGACGCAGAATGGTCTGGGAGATTGCAGTGACCTGGGCGTTCGCCCGATCGATACTGGCGTTCGGCTGCAGATAGATCTTGACAATCGCCGTCCCGTTCACCGTGGTCGACTCGATGTGCTCGATATTGTCGACGGTGGTGGTCAGGACACGTTCATACACTGTTGTGATACGCCCTTCGGTCTCTTCCGGGTTCAGGCCCGTGTAGGTCCAGGAAACGGCGATCACAGGAATATTGATATTAGGGAAGATGTCGGTCGGTGTTCTCGAGATCACCACCGGGCTCATGATAAGGATGAGCACCGCCAACACGATAAACGTATAGGGCCGGCTCAGAGCGATTCTGACAATCCACATTGTGTTCCTCGAGTTCCTCTGAGGGTTGACGAGCCGTTCAGGAATATCTTCTATACGATACTAGACGTATAGTATTGTAAAATGACCATGTACATCAGATCGCGCAGACCGGATTAGGGGTGCATTTTCTTTTAGTTGCACAGGGTTGGAGCAGCTGAATCATGGCCCAAGTCCTTGTCTGTTTGATACCTGCCGCGGAAGTTGGCAGATTCGCCGGGCCCCGGGGAGAGGCTCGACTTTTCAGTGTTCGTGAATATAGTCTCAATGGGCGAGATCATCTCCTTTCACGGGACAAGTTGGGGAGTGACCGTACCGAGCGGAGAAGTGCCACCTGAAGGTCGCCGGAAGGATTCATGACTGACCCCAAAGGGCGCGGCCGGCAACGCAGCAGCGAATCAGAAGAGGCAATCCTGAAGGCCACCCTTCAATTGCTGAAGGAGAAGTCTTTGCGCGACATCACTGTCGACGCAATCGCGCGCAAAGCCGGGGTAGGGAAAATGACCATCTACAAATGGTGGCCGAGCAAGGCTTATGTCGCTTTAGATGCTTTCAGGAAAAAAATGAACAAGGTCGTAGTTATGCCGGACACCGGCGACACAGAGAGAGACCTCGCAGAACTACTTTATTCGATCATGAGTTTCTATATCAGCCCGACGGGCCGCATTTTCAGTCAGTTCCTTGCCGAGTCCCAGAGTGACCCCGAATTTGCGGTGTTGTTTCGCGAGCACTTCCTGAAGCCACGGCGTGAATCGGTTGGGGTATTCCTGGATCGCGCCATGAAGGAGGGAGCGATCGACCACACGCTGAACCGGGAAATTCTTCTTGACCTGATCTTTGGTCCCATGGTTTTTCGGCTGATGGCTGGCCACGGCGCCCTCAATAGGGCTGAGTCGGACGCGATGATCTCGACGTTACTTCGTGGAATCCGCAGCAACGCTCCAAAACTCAAGCGGGCTTCTGGTGATAAAGCCGCGGTGATCCAGGTTTGAGGAACAAGCGATATCGCTACAGCGTCTGGTAGTCATTCGATGATCGGCCATCCCGTGAGTTAACTTTGCACTGTCCTGATCCTGTGGCATTTTCTCCTGGCCTATTCATGTCGGAGTGCGGTCTGCGGTTCTATGGTGGTCGCGCGCCTCGCCGGAATCCAGCATGCCAACAGCGTGACCGCGGCCAGGAACAAAGGCACAGTCGTGAAGGTCATCCGGTCATGGGAACTAATTCCATACAACACCCCGGATGCGACCTTGGAAGCACCCAACGCCAACGGCAGTCCGATGCCCAGCGCAATACCCGAAAGCAGCATCCCCTGCCTAACGACGAGCCGCAGCACACCACCCCGGGTTGCGCCCATCGCCAACCGAATTCCAATCTCCCGCGTCCGGCTGCTCACCGAGTAGCTCATCACGCCATAGAGTCCAACCGCCGCCAGCAGCAGTCCAGCAATCCCGAAAATACCGAACATGGCAGCGGAAACGCGTGGAAGCAGCAGCGCGTCGCTCAGATGATCTTCGATCGTAGTATCGCTAAAAACCGCCAGCCCGGTGTCCACGGAATGAATCTCGTTCCGCAGCGCCGCTCCCATCTGCGCCGGATTTCCCTGGAAGTGCACCAGCAGTGAAAATCCCACCGGCGGCGCAGCCAACCCAATATTCTGCTCCAGCGAGCGGTACAGAATAGGCTGATCCACCTCGCCGATGGTCTGCGATTTTGAATTCTTCACCACCCCGACAATGTCGTACCTCGTATCTTCGTTCGATACACTCTGCCCTATCGCGTTGGCTGTACCGAAGAACCTACTGGCAAATGCCTGGTTTACCAGAGCCTGTTTCGGCGCCTTCGGATCGACTGTATTTAAGTCGCGTCCAGAAATCAGCGGTATGCCGATCGTGTCAAAGTAATCCGCGCTCACCTGGTACATATCCGCCCGCAGATCGTGCCCGGCATTTATTTTCCTCCCCGTCAGGTGGAACTCTCTCTGCTGCCCGTAGAGTGAGAGCGGCACCTTATCCGTCCACGCGGCTGACTGCACTCCCGGCAACTCTTCCGCGCGCGTACGCAGCCGTTTCAGCAACAACAACGTCTGCTCCGCGCTGTATCCATTGTGTACCGGGTCAATCGACATGATCAGCACGCCGCTCCTGCGAATACCCGGATCGATTCCCGCTGATTTATCGAGGCTGCGCAAAAATAGCCCCGTCATGCACAGCAGCACCAGGCAGAGCGATATCTGCAGCACCACCAGTAGATTCCGTAAAGTCCATTTCCGCCCCGGCCGTGTCAGTGCGCTTTCGCCTTTAAGCGAGTTCTGCAGCACCGGACGTGATCCAACGATCGCCGGACCAACCCCACAAAGGATCCCCGTCCCCAGGCTCAGCAGAAACGCATATAAAACCACTCGCCAATCCATATGCAAGCTCAGGTCAATGGGAACGGGGGCAGGCCAGTGAAACGAAGTCAGTCCGAGAAGCCCCACCATGCAAAGCGCGACGCCGAACACTCCGCCGCACAAGGCAAGCAAGGTACTCTCCAGCAGCATCGGTCGTATCAATTGAAACCGGGTCGCTCCCAATGCGGTCCGCACTGCCATCTCCCGATGTCGAGCCGCCGCCCGCACCAGCA
>DASRRN010000170.1:0-7662 GCA_035695685.1 Acidobacteriaceae bacterium
ATTGAGGTGGCCGCGGGCGAAATGCTCGATCACATCCTTCGCGAGACCCAGCCAGAGCACGTGGAAGACGTACAGGCCGTAGGAGATCTTTCCCAGGTAGATAAACGGCTTTTGCAATTTGCCGTCGGGCAATTGCAGGCAGCTGAAGAAGAGGAACAGACATCCCGGCAGCGCGATGAAATAACGCGGCGCGATGTGTTGGAAAGTGTGGTGCAGGGCTCGATCGTCACTATAGACAGCGGCTTGCGCCGCCCGCAGGCACAGCAGTCCGGCAACGAATAATCCCCAGCGCACGGGCTTGGAAAGGTTGGGGACGCGCCCGCGAAGCACAACCGCCGTAATGGTTCCCAGCGCAAAAAACTGGAACTGCACCAGGCTATTTACCCAGATCCCAGGATCCAATGTTTGACCCTGATGGAGGAGCCGGGCCAGCGTCAAGTACGCGGCTGTCATCAGCACGGTACTTATACCAAGCAGCGACCCCGGGCTCAGATACTTCACGATGCACGGCCACAGCAGATAAAACTGTTCTTCCAGCGAGATACTCCACAGCGGGAAGAGAAATCCCGGCGGGTAACCGTGGCCGATGGTGTACCAGTTGGTGAAGAGCAGCATCAGCGCCGCGCCCCAGGCAAGGGAGACCGTATGGGCTGGAGAGAACAGGCCATAGAACCAGCCCACTCCGATCATGGCGAAGTAGAGCGGCCAGATGCGAAGAACTCGGCGCACATAAAACTCTGGAATGTGGATGGTATGCGTTTCGCGCTTTTCCCGCAGCAGTAGTTCCGTAATCAGATAGGAACTAAGAAAGAAAAAGATGCAGACGCCAAATTCTCCGGCCCGGCCAATGGCTCCGAGCTGCGTGGGCTTATCGAGGTTCCACACCAGGCCATGCGCAACAAATACCAGCAGGAAAGCCAGGGCCCGGAGAATATCGAGGCCAGGGCGGTAGAAACTATCTACACGCGTGTGAGCCTTCTCCAGCTCGATGGCGACGGCGGTGGTTGTAGACATCTGCTTACACCGGCTGGTACCCCCGGGCAGGAAGCCGGGACCATCAAGGTGGCCCCTCAAAATCTTCTATCAGGAGCCACCACGATGCACGTACAGTACCTGCATACAGAACGTACAGCGCGAATCTAAGGCGAACTATCACCGTTTCGTGGGATCTGCATGTTCACGCCGCAAACCTATTCCATCGCGCTCCTCCTGATGACCCTCAGCATGCTTTGCTGGGGAAGCTGGGCCAACACCCAAAAAATCACTCGCGGCTGGCCCTTCGAGCTCTATTACTTTGACTACTCCCTGGGCCTGCTTGCCTGTGCTCTCATCATCGGCTTGACCCTGGGGCAGATTAATCCTTCATCGCCGGACAGTTTTTTCCTGAATCTGCGGGCCGCTAGCCCGCGGAGTCTGTTGCTGGCATTTGCCGGAGGAGCTGTTTTCAGTGTGGGGAATATTCTGATCGTGGCCGCCATTTCGGTGGCGGGCATGGCCGTAGCCTTCCCCATCGGCGCCGGCCTGGCGCTGGTGCTGGGGGCGGTTCTCAACTATGTTGTTTCGCCGGCAGGGAATCCGGTGCTGATTTTCTCGGGAATCGGGCTGGTGTGCATCGCGATCATCCTGGATGCTTTGGCCTATAAGGGTATGTCCCGCGGTGGCGCGGCATCGGGAAAAGGCATTCTTCTGAGCTTCGTCGGAGGGATTGGCGCCGGGCTCTTCTATCCTCTGGTGGCCAAATCACTAACTGGCCCGGCCCATCTGCAACCTTATACGGTGAACGTCGTCTTTGGCCTGGGAGCTGCGGCCTCTGCCTTACCCATGATTTATCTGCTGTTGCGCCGGCCTATCAGTGGCCCCCCGCTAGTGCTGAAAGATTACGGCAAAGGTACCTGGAAGGTGCATGCCTGGGGCATCGCCGGTGGGCTTATCTGGGGTGTGGGAACTATCGCCAATTTCGTTGCCTCCTACGTGCCCATGATTGGTCCGGCAACTTCCTTCTCCATGGGTGAGGGCAACACCATGATCTCCGCCTTGTGGGGTGTCTTCGTGTGGAAGGAATTTCGCGGGGCCAGCAGCCGTGTCCGGCTCTACCTGGCGCTGATGTTTCTTTGCTTTCTGCTGGGACTGACCTCGATCGCGCTGTCACCCGTCATCAAGTGAAAATCTGTATTACAAACTGCGGAAAAACTCGGTTTTAGGGTAGACCGGGGATTTATCCCCGGCGCAAACGCAATGTAATCATCGTGGGCTTTACAGGCTGCGGAAAAATGCTTTGTACGAAGGGCACGGCTTCAGCCGTGCCGTACAAGAATCGAATTGATGAGGGCTTTAGCCCCTGGGGTACGCCTTTTTTGTCATCCCTCGCGCGCTCAGTCGCTTGGAAACGGCAGCAAGAAGCCGTACCTCAGCGGCTAAAGCCGCGCATAGCTGAGAAGTTTTACGGCACGGCTCAAGCCGTGCCCTTCGTACAGCGATTTTTCGTCAACCGAGACTTTTTCCGCAGCCTGATTAGCCGCCCCGCAGCTGTGTTTCCTGCAGTCGGTATACTGTCATCTTGTTTTTGGTCCATGCAGTCCGGAGGGATGGCCAATGGATTCAGCGATTACATTTACCGAATTGTTGCTTTACAGCGAGCAAGAAACGAAACGGTGGAAGGAATGGTTTGGCGCACATCCTGAAGCGCTCGAGGTTCCTTTTCCGATCGCGAATGCAAACAACGTACGAGGATTACTGGTTCACATCTTCGTAGTGGAACTGCTGTTTGCGAATGCTGTATCAGATAGTCCTCGACCTGGATGGCAAGAGCTGCAGGCTCATGCCACAGAACATCTATTTGACGCGAACGAAGATGCGGTCAAGAAGTTCCGTGAGTTTATCCGGTCAGCACAGCCGGAAAATTGGAATGAAGTGAAGGAAGTAGGTTTCGCGGGTATCAAGGCAAGCAAGCGGAAAATGTTCAGTCAGGCCCTGCTTCACGGTATGCAGCATCGGGCTCAGCTCGCGACTCATCTGCGCCAGCACGGATTTGGCGAAATGTGGGGGCATGACTTCATCTTTACCGATGTGATGCCCTAGTGTGCGATCAGAAGGGTACGATAGCTCAAGGAGTAGGGAGCCGTGACCACGCGTCAAGACAAGGTTCACACTCAACTCGGCCGATCCGCAGCACAGATTTTTGCCGCCAATGATCGCATGAACCAGATGCTGATCGAACATCTTGACCCTGCCGTCTGGAGAGCCAAACCACCCGGCAACGTCCGCACCATTGCGGCGATGTTCACTCACCTGCATAATGTTCGCTCTAAATGGATCAGGCTTACCGCTCCGCACTTGAAGGTACCGCCACAGCTCAACCGCGCCCACTGCACACCGCAGCAGGCCCGTGCGGGATTAGCCGAGAGCGCCGCTCGCTGCACAGAGATGCTTGCCGAAGCGCTCGGCGATAGTGGGGGCCGGGTTGAACAATTTCGCAGAGACGGCTGGGCCCCGCCTTGGCCGGTTGGGCTGGAAATGCTGTGCTACATGCTTTCTCACGAAGCCCACCATCGTGGGCAGGTATGTATGCTCGCGCATCAGCTTGGATTCCCGCTGAAAGAGGTGGCGATCGGGATCTGGAATTGGGAAAAACTGCTGAAAGAGTGCGGGTCGCCAGGATTCCCCCGGGACAGAACGCCACCGTCAGGCCGCCACCAGTCGTGAAATACTTCGGCTGGAGGTGTGACTCTTGGCCCGAACGCAGCAGCCTTTGATGGATTGGAACCGAGCGTCCCGATTGCTCTCAAATGCAACTCGGGTAGCTGCCATTTTCGCCGGGATAGGGATCAGCCTCTCCGCGCAGGCGCAAACCGGCCGCATCTATACATCCGATGATTACAGCCGGGCCGCGAATCTGTTGAATGCGAGCACCATTTCACTGGTCGATCATGCCGTAGAAAAGGCCACCTTCTTCGGCGGCGATCGCTTCTGGTACCTCGACAATGAAAATGGACTGCCCACCCTCATGGTCGCCGACGCGGCGAGGCGAACCAGATCCCCAGCGTACGACCCCCTCCGCATGGCAACGGCACTGCATGCGGCTGGACTGGAAGAGAGGGATCCGAAGCGCATCCGGCCCGACGAGTTCGATCTGCTCGACAATGACAGAACCGCCAGGATAACGATCAGTGGAACTCGATACAGATGTACCTTTGGCGCGGAGTATCGTTGCTGGGCGGAATTTGCCGGTCCCGCCGGCACGCCAAAATCGAGCCTAAGCGACACCTCCCTGGCGGATTTTTCTCCAGACGGAAAGCGAGCGGTTTTTCTTCGCGATTGGAACCTGTGGGTGCGCGAGATCGCGACCGGAGTTGAAAAGCAACTCACCACAGATGGTGTAAAAGATTTCGGGTATGCCACGGACAATGCAGGTTGGGCCCACAGCGAACACGCGATCGTGGTGTGGTCCCCGGACTCAAAGATGCTCGCGACCTTTCAGCAGGATCAGCGCAAAACCGGAGAGATGTATACCGTCACCTCCCGCATCGGACATCCTGAGCTGGAAACGTGGAAATATCCCCTGGTCGGCGACAAAGACGTGACCATGATCGAGCGCGTCATCATCGACGTGGACGCAGCAAAGGTGACGCGGCTTAAGATGCCCCCGGACCAGCATCGCTCGACTTTGTGCGATAACCTGGTCTGCCACGCCGGATGGGAGGACGTGCAGTGGGCAGCCGATTCCAGGACGCTGGCCTTTGTTTCTACCTCACGCGATCACAAAACGGAAAACCTGCGCATAGCGGTTGCGGCCACCGGCGAGGTTCGCAATGTGTTTACAGAGACGGTGCCCACCTTCTTCGAAAGCGGCTATGAGCATGTGAACTGGCGCTATCTCTCCAAGCGAAATGAGATTCTCTGGTTCTCCCAGCGCGAGAATTGGGGAAACCTGTATCTATACGACGCCGGCACGGGAAAGTTGAAGCACGCGGTTACGGAGGGCGACTGGAATGTCGACGAGGTTCTCTCCGTGGATTCGGTGAGCGGTGAGATGATCGTGACCGGCACCGGTCGCGAGCCATCGGAAGATCCCTACTACCGGCGCGTCTATAGTGTGAACCTTGACGGCAAGCACCTGAAGTTGCTTACGACGGAAGACGCCGATCATGTGGCGACTGTATCCAGCGATGGAAAATTCATGGTAGATATCTATTCCACGCCGCAGAAGCCCCAGGTGATGATTTTGCGCGATGGCTCCGGCCGGGCGATCGAGGAGTTGACACACGGCGATATCACACGCCTGAAGGCGGCGGGATGGATCGCGCCCGAAACCTTTCACGTGAAAGGGCACGACGGTAAGACGGACGTCTACGGACTTCTTTTTCGTCCCGCCGGCCTTAACCTCTCGCAGAAGTACCCAATCATCGATTTCATTTATCCGGGGCCGCAGGGCGGCTCTTTTGGAACCCACGGATTTCAAGCCTCCCGTAGGGATAGCAATGCACTGGCGGAGCTTGGGTTCGTTGTGGTCCAGATCGAAGGAATGGGGAATCCCGGGCGGTCCAAGGCCTTTCATGACGAGTACCTCAGCGACATCGGCATGAATGCCATTCCGGATCAGATTAGCGGCCTACGCGAACTAGCCCAGCGTTATTCGTGGATCGACCTGGATCGGGTTGGGATGTGGGGGCATTCGGGTGGTGGCAACGCTACGGTGTCGGCGATGCTCCGCTACCCGGACTTCATCAAGGTCGGCATTGCCGAGAGCGGCAACCACGAGAACCGGAATTATGAGGACGACTGGGATGAGAAGTGGGTTGGGCTGCTGCAGACGAAACCGGACGGAACGACTAATTACGACGCGCAGGCGAATGCGCGCTACGCTGGGAATCTGAAGGGAAAGCTCATGCTCGCGCACGGCATGCTGGACGACAATGTGCCGGTATCGACCACCATGCTCCTGATCGATGCACTGGAAAAAGCTAATAAGGATTTCGCCCTGGTGATCTTCCCCCAGGCGCACCACGGATACGGGCCCACTGCGGGCGCTTACATGATGCGGCGGCGATGGGACTACTTCATCACCGAGCTCATGAGAGCCACGCCGCCCCATGAGTTCCCGATGCCGGCGCTGCTTCCGCTGCACTAGCAATCGCCGTGTGATTCGTCCGTCTTACTTAATTCACAAAAAGAGTTGAGCCATGAAGACGGGTTAACTGCTAACCCGCCTTCATAGTTAGTCCTTTCACGCGGCTTCTTCGGCCGTGGCCTCTTTCGTAATGAATTCGAGGAGATCAGCATTGATCCGGTCTGCGTGGGTGGTCGGCATGCCGTGCGGCAATCCGGGGTAGGACTTGAGCGTGCCATGTTTCAACAGCTTGACTGACCTTGCTCCGGTAGTGAGGAAGGGGCAAATCTGGTCATCTTCGCCATGCATCACCAACACCGGAACATCGATCATCTTGAGATCGTCGTAAAACTCTGTTTCGGAGAGGACCTTGATGCAGTCGTAGTGGGCCTTGATGCTGCCCATCATGCCCTGACGCCACCAGTTTTCCCGAATGCCTTCGGAGACAACCGCTCCCGGACGATTGAAGCCATAGAACGGAATCGTGATGTCTTTATAGAACTGGGAACGATGGTTCGCCGTGCCGTCGCGTAGGCCGTCGACCACTTCTTTTGGAACACCGTCGGGGTTCTTCTCCGACTTCATGAAAGTCGGTGGAATCGCGCTGATCAGGACTGCTTTTGCTACACGTCCTTTACCGTAACGCGCGACATAGCGCGTTACCTCGCCGCCGCCCGTCGAGTGCCCGATATGCACGGCGTCCTTCAGATCAAGCGTATGGACGAGCTCGGCAACGTCGGCGGCGTAGGTGTCCATGTCGTGCCCGTTTATTGTCTGCGTGGAACGTCCATGCCCGCGGCGATCATGGGCGATTACCCGGTAGCCGCGATCGAGAAAGAACATCATCTGGGCATCCCAGTCGTCCGCGGAAAGCGGCCAGCCGTGGTGGAAGAAGAGAGGTTGGCCCTTACCCCAATCCTTAAAGTAAATCTGCGTGCCGTCTTTCACTGTGATCGTATCCATCGCATCTCCTGTCGGTTTTGATTCGGGAGTTTTCAGCCGGCGCTGGGACGCGCGGGCAGCTGGGGGCGTTGGGAGGAGCAGAACCATCGCTGGGGGCGCCAAGATTCAACTCGCCTTCACCGATGCTTCTCTATCATCAACGTGCCCTCACCTTTACGGAAGCCGCCGAGGTAGCTGTTTATAACCCCTCTTTGGTGGGGGAATGGCATATCACTTTTGTTCCGGGGCCTCCGGTGACGAAAGGGGTGGTTCCACCCGCCGCGTTTTGGCCATTAGAATCTGGGACAGGATGAGGGCTTATTCGTGATCAATCGAAGAGACTTTCTGAGACTTTTCGGCGCCGCCGGTATGGACTGCGCTTCGCACCCTGCGCCTCCGGTACTTTCGCATCGACCGAGAGAATCCCCACGACAGGCGGTCATCATCCTGGGCGAGTCTGTTCGTTACGACATGTTGAACTGCAACCGGCAGACGGGGTTGAAGACGCCGAACTTCGATCGCATCGCTGCCGCCGGAATCAGTTTTGAGCGGGCTTATAATTGCCAGCCTGTCTGCGCGCCGGCTCGGTCGACTGTCTGGACGGGTCTGTATCC
>DASRRN010000171.1:0-8190 GCA_035695685.1 Acidobacteriaceae bacterium
GCGGCGTCTTCACATCCTGCGTCACATCTTCGAGAATCGGCCGCAGGCGAGCATCCTCTGCGACCGGTTCAGAAGCATGGGCAAGATGAAGCCGGTACTGCAGCGCACCCACCTCGTTGACTGCGGCCGCGGCACTGATCCCGTACCTGAGACGTGCGATCACATGGCTCTGGTGCATGTCGTGCCGGACAAACATCTTCGCATCGAAAGTCGAGGCATAAGGCACCCAAAGCTGAACCTTCGATTCCGGATACGTGAACCACCGGGGTAAGACACCGATGATTTCGTATGGTGAGCTATCCAACCTTACCTGCTTACCGATGACAGACGTGTCTCCCGAGAAACGTCTTTGGAAGAAACTCCACGTCAGCAGCGCCACATGGTTGGCGCCCACCTGGTCCTCTTCCGGCCTGAAGGTGCGTCCCAAGGCCGGCTGTATGCCCAGGAGTGAGAACAGATTCCAGGACCCTCCCGCAGCCTCGACCACCTCCGGAAGTTCCGCATGCTCGCCGGCGAGATCGAAACCGGTAATGCGCCACGCGGCCATATCCTCGAAGCCGTGCGTCCGCTGACGCCAATCGTTGAAATCACCAGAAGAGACAGGATTGAATTCATTCCCCCCAGGCGCCTGGCGAAAGTGCTCATAGACCATGACCAGGTTGTCCGGGTCGCGGAAAGGTAAAGGCTTGAGCAGTACCGCGCGCACGATGGTAAACAGTGAAGTGGTCGCCCCGATGCCGAGCGCCATAACCAGAATCGCAGTAAGCGCGAAACCCGGTGAGCGCGTGAGGGTCCGTGCTCCGTATCGCAGGTCGCGCAGAAACTTCTCCAGCCAGTTCCAGCTCCAGCTGGATCGCGCTTCATCGCCCAGCGCCATAGGATTGCCGAAGGCGCGCAGAGCTGCGTACCGCGCCTCGTCTGGAGCCAGGCCGCGAGCGATGTTTTCCTTGATCTGCTGGTCAAGGTGGAACGCCAGTTCCTCGTTAAGCCGTGCGTTTTGCGCCTTACGCCGAAACAACATCAACATGGCCATGCGGAATCGTTCCAACCAACGCATCGATGTCTCCCTGTGTTTGATTACGCGCCCTCGACCACCAGGTTGATCGCGGTCGAAAGCCGGTTCCAGCTTTCCTTTTCCCGCTCCAGCTGATTCCGGCCGGCGGCAGTCAGCGTGTAAAACTTGGCTTGGCGGCCACTCTCGCTCTCCGCCCATTTGGCTCGTATCCACCCCTGCTGCTCCAACCGGTGGAGCGCGGGATAAAGCGATCCCTGTTGCACCTGCAGAACCTCCTGCGAGATCTGCTGAATACGCTTTGCAATTGCCCAGCCGTGTTGCGGCTCGAGCGAAATCGTTTTTAAGATGAGCAGGTCGAGGGTGCCTTGGACAAGATCACTCGGTTTTCCCATACTATGACTATCTACACTACCTATTTGTAGATAGTCAACACAACGGATTCGTTGCCTGGGCGCGTCTGCAGAAACTCTCTCCACCTGAAGCGTCCGTTTCCGACGAGATGAATGAATCCGGACACCGGACAACTGGCGGTTCTCTGCCGGTGAGTGCACTGCAAGCAAATGGCGGGGTTGATGAGGGCTTATAGCCCGTACATAAACCAAGCAGAATCGTCTGGCCTTTAGAGTCTGTGTGAGAAAGAAACCGCAATCCATCCGCTACGCTCTCTGTCCCCTACGAAACAACTCTGAACGAAGGGCACGGCTTCAGCCGTGCTGTAAGTGGCGGGCTTGATGAGGGCTTTAGCCCCTGAGGTACGGTCATTCCTCTGGCCGTTTTGGCCATTTCCTTGCAAAAAAAAATTGTGTCATCCCGACCGGAGCGTAGCGAAATGGAGGGACCTGCTGTTTCTCTTCCGGTTCTCACACACCCTCCAAAAGCCCGTACATAAACCCGGCAAACCTCCGGCCTTTAGCCCCTGAGGTACGCGCTCTGTTCGGCGGATCGTTCTAAATCCAGCATGCCAACAACGCGACCGCCATCAGAAACAATGGCGCCATCGTTACGGTCATCCACTCGTGGGACGTGGTTCCGTACACAACTCCTGCTGCAGTCTTTGCCGCGCCCGTCGCCGGCTGAATCCCAATCTCTTGACAAATGGAAACCATATGGCTACCCTTTTTTGGTAACCATATGGTTTCCTTACAAACTAAGCGTCGCAACGCTATATTCCGGGCAATCGCCGATCCGACCCGCCGGGAAATCCTGAGTCTCCTACGTGGCCGCCAGCAAACGGTTGGCGAGATCGCGGGTAATTTTCGTATGAGCCGTCCAGCGGTCTCGAAGCACCTCCGTTTGTTGCGCTCCGCCGGCCTGGTCATCACCCGCCGGCACGGAACTGCACGCCTTTGTGGTTTGAATGCCAAGCCCCTGCAAGCAATCGACGATTGGCTCCGCGACTACGAAACGTTTTGGAGTGAAACCATGCGCGGCCTGAAGAGTTACATGGAGAAGAATCAATGAATATCACCAGTCCAAGCGACACCATCGTTCAGGAAATCGCCATAAAATCCCCGGCGGAACGGATCTTTGAGGCGCTGACCAATCCCGATCAGCGTATGAAATGGTGGGGCGCCGAAGGAAGATTCCAGGTAACCCATGTCGAGTCTGATCTGCGCCCCGGCGGCAAGTGGCTAATGAGCGGCACCGGCATGGGCGGCAGGCCATTTATTGTGGCGGGGAAATATCGCCAAATCGAGCGTCCGCGTTTGTTGGTCTTCACCTGGCTTCCCGACTGGTACGAGAACGCAACGGAAACCCTTGTTCAGTGGGATTTTGAAGAGAAAGACGGCGTCACAACGGTGCGCTTGACGCACTCCGGACTTGCCAGCGAAAGTTCCCGCACCAGCCATCGAGGCTGGCCTCAGATCCTGGGCTGGCTGCAAGCTTACGTGGAACAGCAGCGCTAAGAAGATTGCCTACATCAACTTTGTCCGCTCTCGTTATGGACCTATCGATATCCTGCGGCGAGCAAGTTCCGTTTAGGTGGCCACTGGCCACAGAGACTCGCCGGGGTTACTCGTGCCGCAGCGCCCGGATTGGATCCACCCCAGCCGCTCGTCGCGCCGGGATCCAGCTAGCCCCCAACGCGACCAGAATCAGCATCGTGGCCGAGCCCGCAAATGTTGCCGGATCCCATGCCTTCAACCCGTATAGCAGGCTCGCCACCACCCGGCCCAGCGCCAGTGCGCCGCCCACCCCGGCCGCCACACCTAACGACGTCATCCACGCAGCCTCGCGCAGAACCATCGCCTGCACCTGTTCCGACGGCGCGCCCACCGCAATCCGGATTCCGATCTCAAGCGTACGCCGAGAAACCGTCCAGGCCATGATGCCGTAAATCCCAATGCACGCCAGAATCAATGCCAGCGCCCCAAACGCCGCCGTCAGGTTGGCGAAGACTCGTTCATGCTGCATGCTCGCGGCAATCTGCTCGTCCTGGGTGCGAACATCGAGCACCGGCAGGTTACGGTCCACCGACTGGACAGCCTGCCGAAGTGTTGGCGCGAGCGTCTTCGCATCCAGCCGCGTAGCCAAGGCAAACGTCGCCTGCTGAACGCCGTGCTTGTTCTGCCAGTACGGAGCGTAGTAGGTGGGTTCCGGATCCTTGCGTACTCGATCGTATTTCGCGTCACCGCACACACCGACAATCTCGATGCGGACAGGTTCGTGAAAACCAGTTTCGAAAGTCCGGCCGATCGGATTCAGGCGTGGGAAGTACTTCTTCGCCAGACTTTCATTCACCACCGCAACCTTCCGCGAAGTCTCGGTATCCGATGCGTTGAACCCACGCCCCGCCACAATCGGAATCCGGTACGTAGAGAAAAAACTCTCTCCGACATCGTTCGAGAGAACGACCGGATTCCCCTCCGGCTTCCTCTGCTGGCCCTCCGAGATAAACGTATGGATCATGACGTTCCCGTCGATCAGCGGCAGGCCGGTCAGGGCCACCGATTGAATGCCCGGTATCGCGGACAGCTTCTGCTCGAGTTGCCGGTAGAGCGGAATGTTGGCCGCATCCCGATAACGTGTCTGCGGCGGTTGCAGTTCGAACAGCAGCAGATTGTCCGGTCGAAATCCCAGCCGTGCATGTTCGAGCTGGATGAGCGTCTGCACGAACAGACCCGCTCCCACCACAAGCAACATCGACAACGCCACCTCGATCACCACGATCGTCTTTCCCGCCAGGCCGCGCCGCCGATGCGACGCCGTCTGCGCCGAGTCCTTCAGTCCTGAACTGACCTGCACCCGCGTGGCCTCCCACGCAGGAGCCAGCCCAAATATCAGTCCGGTGACGATCGAGACCCCGGCCGCGAATCCGAAGATGCGCCAGTCGAATCGCGCCGAGAATGCCGGCGGTGCCCAGGAATCGGACATCATCCGCGGGATCGCATTACGTACGGCGTAGGCCAGCATAAGTCCCGCTATTCCTCCCAGCAGCGAAAGCAATAGGCTCTCGGTCATCATCTGGCGCAGGATCCGCCAACGCCCGGCGCCCAGGGCTAGCCGCACGCTCATCTCCCGCCGCCGCGCACTGGCCCGTGCCAGCAGCAAATTTGCCAGATTGGCACAAGCCAGCAGCAGCACAAATCCACCCAGGCCCAGCAACACAGAGATCGGTTTCGCCAAACCCTCCGCCGCGGGATTCTGGCCGCGGCTTCCATCTGTCATCAGCAGCTTCGGAATCTGGCTGTCCCTGTTCATCGGCATCGTCGCGCGCACTGCGGCGTCCAGCAGCACATTGAGCGAAGCGACCGCAGTCCGGTCCGACAGTCCAGGTTTCATGCGACCCATCACCAGCACCCACCACTCGTCGATGTTGGTAAGCAACGAAGAGGAAGCTGACCCAGTAAAGTTCCCCGGCACCACGATCGGCTGCATGCTGAAGGGTAAGAAGATATCAGGCGTCCCCTGCGCCGAGTACGCGCCGGTGAACCCACGCGGGTTGACGCCGACGATGGTCATCGGCGTCACGTTGACGAGAATTGTCTTTCCAATCACATTGGCCGACCGCGCAAACTCCTTCATCCAGAATCGGTCACTGATCACCACCACCGGACCGCTACCCGGCGAACCGTCGTCGGACTCCTGAATGCCGCGCCCCAATTGGGGCCGCACTCCGAGGGACGAGTAGTAGTTTCCGGACACCATCTCTGCCTCCACCGCCTCGGGATGTCCATCCACCGTCACCGTTTGCCGATCCAATGGCTTAAACGCAAACAGACTCTCCATCGCGGAACTCTGTTTCCGCAATTGCTGGTATACCGGATACGAGAACGAAGTGGACGTCTGCCCGCCGCCGGGCAAATCGTCAAACCAGCCCCACATGCTCTCAACCACCCCAAGGTGCGGTTCCGTCCACCACAGCAGCCGCAGTTGTTCCGGATGCGGAACCGCCAACCGGTCCAGCAACATGTGTTGCGCCGCGGTGAAGATGACGGTATTTACCCCGATTCCCAACGCCAGCGATCCCACGGCGATCGCAGCAAATCCGGGACTCCGCCCGAGCATGCGGAGCGCATATCGCAGATCTGCCCACAACTCATCCATCAACCTTGAGCCCCACGCGGCCCGGCATTTCTCCCGTCCTGCGGCGAGACTGCCCAGTTCCGCCCGCGCCTGGCGCAGCGCCTGCTCGCGCGGAACCCCACTGCGCATGAGATCTTCCACATAGCTCTCGATATGAAACTCGAATTCCTCCTTGACCTGCCGATCTACCTCGTCGCGCTCGCTGACCGCTCTCCACCAGGTTGCAATACGGCTGCCCAGGCTCATAACTCCTCCCGGGCGGTGTTGAGAATGACGCCAATCACCTCAGCGAATTGGTTCCACTTCTTGGTCTCGGCCTCCAATCGCCGCCGGCCCGCCGCCGTCAGGCGGTAGTAACGCGCTCGTCGTTTGTTCTCGCTTTGCCCCCACTCACCCGCAATCCAGCCCTCATGTTCCAGCCGGTACAACGCCGGATACAGCGATCCCTGTTGGATCTCGAGCCGATTCTGTGAAATCTGCAGGATACGCAGCAGAACTCCATACCCATGCAATGGCCCCAGCGAAACCGCCTTCAGCACAAGCATATCCAGCGTCCCCTGCAACAGATCGACTCCCGCATCCTTGGCCATCACGACCTCTCTCCAAGATTGCCTAGGAGAGTAACTCAGCTTCTCCTAGGTTGTCAAAGAGAGGGAGCGGGGCCAGGTTAATTTTCAGCAACTTGTAATAAGGGTCGAATCGGAAGCGACGAAGATGGAATCAGGGCTTGCCCGCCAGCTGTTTCTCCGTATCAGCGATCGCCTTCTGAAACACCTCGACGGCCGGAACATCCGGAGAATCAAGCGCGTCTTTTGCCGTATATCGCCATACCGACGGGGAGTTGAGCGGAGAGTCTTGGAGATTTGCTTTGTTCCCGCGATAAACCACAAACGAGTCCTTCGCGCCCCCCATCTCTACCTGCGGCTCGGGGTTCGGAGACGGAGAACTCGAGGGATCGCCAGGATATCCCGGATTTCCCTGGCGGACACCAATCCGGCCACCTGAATCGGTGGGCTGCATCACGACCGGCCTGTTGTTGGTCGGGACCCCGCCAATAGTCGGTTGTGCGATTTTGCCGCTCCCTTTATGAACAGTGATCACAAGATCGGCGTCCGCCGCATCCATCACCAAATGGAATCGGCCCCATTTCATCAGAGCCTTCTCCACGTCCTCGCGGGCGGTGCGGTCGGCATTCGGATGTTCGATGGCCACTCCGGCGTTAGGATCGACAAGAACCAGCACCGTCTGCGCCTGAAGAACGTCTGCCGGCAGCAAGCCCTTCTTCTTGTCCTTCGCAACGGCAATCAAACACCACGCCAGCATTACGGAAACTGCAAGAACTTTGCGGCTTGGCATAAACCCCTCCCACCCGACGGCAACCACTCTAGTCCACCGGCTACTAAAGGGAAAGGGAGGTCGCCCCTTTTCAGCAAAGGACAGTAGTCCTGTCGTGTCTAACTCACCGCAACCAATAGAGAAAGCGAAATTCCGCGAAGATTTCGATTTTCTTAGTCGGCGTTATCCCTTCCGGTATTGCTGTTCGCTCACTTGCTCCATCCATTCGACCACCTTGCCGTCGAGTTTTTCCTGGATTGCGATGTGCGTCATGGCCGTTGTCGGCGTAGCACCATGCCAATGCTTCTCACCCGGCGAGAACCACACCACATCCCCCGGCCGGATCTCCTCGATGGGTCCGCCCTCGCGCTGAACCCAGCCGCAGCCCGCGCTGACAATCAGCGTTTGACCGAGCGGGTGGGTATGCCACGCCGTCCGGGCGCCGGGCTCGAAGGTTACGCTTGCACCTTGTACCAGCGCAGGATCAGGTGCCTGGAATAACGGGTCGATGCGTACTGTGCCCGTGAACCACTCCGAGGGACCCTGGGCAGAAGGCTGAGTTCCAACTCTCTTGATCTCCATCTCTTCTATTTCCTCACTCGATGTATTTCGTCTGTTGATCTCTCATGGTGTACTCGGGTTTGTCATCGAGTGCAGTGCACCGGCTTCGCCCGGCATAACCTTGACCGTCGCGGCGCGGGCGCGCGCGCCGATCATCGGCCTAAGGTACGGGCTACTTTTGTACTTCGCCCGGTAGGCGTCGTCGATGCGATCCTGAATCACTGCCTCTAACTCTATCGGCTCGAAGACAACTTCCGTCGTCATGCCGGCGGCGATGATCTTTTCCGCCCCCTGCCGAATCGCCGCTTGGTACCAACGATACCGCAATAGTCGTGGCCCATCGGAGTCGGTTGGTCAACTGGGCCAATGCCGCGGTAGCTCCATAAGTCTGAGCCGCACACGCAGGTCGCCGAGATCCTGATGATGGCATCCGTCGGCTTGAGGACCTTCGGGGTGGCGCACTCTTCGAAACGCACATCACGCGGTCCGTAGAGAACAGTACCTCGCATGGTTTATCTCCTTGTCCTCAACCTACGGTGTACCCAGCCACCCATAACGAGTCCATGCCCAATCGGCGCTCTCCGTCAGCCCGAGCACGCCGTGCTTGTACCACTCAGCGGCCGCTCATCTGCTTTAGCCATTCCGGATACCGATCTCCTTCAACTTCGACGTTCGAGGAGGCACTTTCAATCTCACGCAGGTCTTGGCGCGTAAGTTTGACATTCGCCGCTCCAAGGTTTTCCTCCAGGCGA
>DASRRN010000172.1:0-6916 GCA_035695685.1 Acidobacteriaceae bacterium
TGCGCGTATAGCCGTTGAGTTGGACGGCGAACAACACTTTGCCAGCGCGGAGGCGTACCGACGCGACCGACGAAAGGATCTGCTGCTACAAGAAAATGGCTATCTTGTACTTCGGTTTCTTGTTGAAGATGTTGGAAAACGGTTGGATGATGTGCTGAACGCCATTATCCGAGCATTGGTTCATCGCGGCCGCCGTCCGCCCTCTTCCGCATCCCCGTACCTTTTCAAGGTCCTTTGAACCGGCTCATTGCTCTAGCTTCAGAATATGATTTTCACCAGTGAGGAGATGTTCGGAGCGCGAGCGAAAGAGGTGACAGCATACTTTGGCAGGCCTGTCGAAACTGGATGTGACCTATCGGTGGGCAGACCAGTTCAGTCTTACTTTCCTGGTTTGCCAGTATCGGGAGCAGCTCGTTTTCTCAATGGACCCAAGTTGAAACTTGGTAAGAACGTAGAGCAAGTCAACTTATTCTCGCTGCTCGCTTTACCGCTCAGAGGAAATAAACTGAATCCCTGGTCGACAGCAGGCCTCTTTTTACTTAGTTACCTGCACCTAAACTACTCATTATAAGTCATTAATGGTCGGGGAGAGAGGATTCGAACCTCCGACCCCCTGGTCCCGAACCAGGTGCTCTACCAGGCTGAGCCACTCCCCGAACTTGCGGTTGGAAGGATGTTTACGGGCTGAAAGGCTGCCTGGCCCTTCCCTTGTGAACGCCCGTGAACTACAACAGAGTGTATCAGAAGATGGGGAGGGCCCACACAGCCACCGTGGTCCTCTAATCGCCTGAAAAGACTGAGCGTACACCGCGGTCGAGGGATGCTTGGTCTGTTAACCGATGAAATTAGTAAACCAACTCGACTTGACCGGCTTGCATGTTCTCGACGGAGGCATGGCCACCGAGCTGGAACGCAAGGGCTTCGACCTTTCCGGTCCACTCTGGTCCGCGCATGTGCTGGAAAGCTCGCCTGAAGCCATTGCGGCCGTGCACCGCGAGTATCTCGAAGCGGGCGCGGACTGCCTGCTGACCGCCAGCTACCAGGTCTCGACAGAAGGCTTTCAGCAAATCGGCTACGATGCGGAAAGTGCGGCCAAGGCCGCGGCTCGTGCGCTTCGCGCTTCCGTGGCCATCGCCGAAAAAGTACGGAATGACTACCATGCAAGCTCATCGCGCAAGGTCTGGATTGCTGGTTCGCTCGGACCC
This sequence comes from Acidobacteriaceae bacterium, assembly GCA_035695685.1. Taxonomy (GTDB): domain Bacteria; phylum Acidobacteriota; class Terriglobia; order Terriglobales; family Acidobacteriaceae; genus PALSA-350. Next base: position 1,206 of record DASRRN010000172.1, read on the forward strand.
TACGGGGCGATGCTGCACGACGGAGCGGAGTATCACGGCAACTACACCTGCTCTTTCGATGAGTTGGTGGGGTTTCATAGCCGGCGCATTGCTGTGATGGCCGGGACCAATGCCGACTTCCTGGCCTTCGAAAGCATTCCCTCGCTGGAAGAGGCGAAGGCCATCCTGGCCGCTCTGCAGCCATATCCTCAGGTGGGAGTGTATTTCAGCTTCACCTGCCGCGATGGGTCCCACGTCTCCCATGGAGAAACCCTGCACAGGTGCGCAAAATTGCTCGATGAGCAGGGCCAGGTTATTGGGATCGGTGTCAACTGCACGGCTCCCGAGCTGATTGGCAGCCTCATTCGCCAGCTAGCCGGGGCCACGGGCAAACCCATCCTCGTTTACCCCAATTCCGGTGAGGGGTGGGATGCGGTGCATCGCTGCTGGCAAGGCGATGGACAGATGCAGGACCTCGGCGACCTGGCGCAGAAGTGGCGGAGCGCCGGGGCGCAGTGGATCGGGGGCTGTTGTCGTACCGGACCAGAACACGTCCGGGCCGTCGCCGAGGTCTGGCGCAGTTGAATGAGTTGTTCCAAATGAGTTCTCATGCGGACTCTTTAGCCCAATCTTCTTTCCACCCTCCGCAGCCCGACTAAGGCCACGCCCTGATAAAACACCAAAACTCGACACCCTGGTGACGAACCTCTTATTTATCGCATAGCCGGACACTGCATTGCGATCGCGCGAACTTCGGTAATTCAATTCCTCAAACAGATTGGCCGGCTTGCGCCCGGCAAGCCGATAGAGGAGCGACGCCCAAATTCTGCAGAATACCCGCCGCTTATGCGCGCTGCTGCGTCCTGAAGGACACGAATGCCGAAGCAGGTTAAGACATGCTCTTCTCTTTTTGCCTTGTTATTGATCTCCGGATGGAATACCTCCGCCGCCCTGGCACAAGCACCGGCCAATCGGGTAACGGGCCGCATTGACGAAACGCAGGTGACAACATTGTTGGGAAACGTGCATCCGATGGCACGCGGGGACTTCGACCAAGGGGCGGTGAATGCGGACACGCCGCTGGAGCAACTGATGCTGCAACTAGAGCCTTCCGCAGCACAGCAGGCAGCCCTGGATGTATTGGTGGAAGCGCAGCACGATCCGCGGTCGCCTCTCTACCATCAATGGCTTACGCCGGCCCAGTATGGAGCCCGCTTTGGGGCAAGCGACCAGGACCTGGCCAGGATCACCAGCTGGCTGACAGAACATGGATTTGTGGTGAATGAAATAACCGCGAACCATCAACAGATCGTTTTTTCGGGAAATGCGGGACAGGTGGAGGATACGTTTCACACCGCGATTCATCATTACGTTGTGGCCGGCGTGAGTCACATAGCGAACACACAGGATCCGCAGATTCCCTCAGCAATGGCGGGCGTGGTGGGAGGAATTGTTTCGCTCCATGATTTCCGCCTGGTCTCGGAGATCGGGTCACGAACTTCGTTGGCCGTCCGTCCGCGGTACACGGGCGGCAGCACGCACTATCTGTACCCGGCCGATTGGGCCACTCTTTACGACCTTAACCCGCTCTACAAAGCAGGGACCAATGGCACCGGAACCACCATCGCGATCGTAGGCCGGAGCAACATCAACTTAGCTGATGTTTCCGGGTTTCGTGCGGCCGCCGGCCTGGCGGCGCGTATTCCGTCGGTGATCCTGGTGAGTACGAATCCCGGACTGGTCGCGGGCGATCAGGATGAATCGACGCTGGATGTGGAATGGTCTGGCGCCGTGGCTCCCTCGGCGACGGTGAAATTTGTGGTGGGCGCTTCGACCGCGACTACCGATGGCATTGATTTGTCTGCGCAATATGTTGTCAACCATGCGACAGCACAAGTCATGAGCACCAGTTACGGAAGCTGCGAAGCGGATATGGGCGCCACCGAAATGTCGTTCTACAACAGCCTCTGGGAGCAGGCCGCGAGTCAGGGCATTAGTTCGTTGGTGTCTTCAGGAGATGCAGGCGCCGCGGGTTGTTATAGCGGTTCGTCCAGTTCCGCCTCGAGTACGGGCGTGAACGGATTATGCAGTTCGCCCTACTCAACCTGTGTGGGCGGAACAGAATTCAATGAGGGCTCGAATTCGGCCGCTGATTGGTCTTCCACCAACGGAGCGGGCGATAGTTCGGCGCTGGCCTACATTCCCGAAGTGGTCTGGAACGAGAGCGGAACCAAGGGTGGTTCGGGATTGTGGGCTTCGGGCGGCGGGGCAAGTCTCCACTATAACCAACCGGCGTGGCAAAAAGGAGTCAGCGGCGTTAGCGCAGCCAATGGGATGAGGGCCGTACCGGACGTGGCGACATCGGCATCCGCCCACGACGGCTACATCATCGTCGAGAACGGTAGCTATTACGTAATCTCTGGTACGTCGGCTTCATCCCCATCCTTTGCTGGTGTCATGGCATTGGTTGTCGAAACCCACGGTGGGCTCGGACAAGGCAATGCCAATCCGTCGCTCTATGCGCTGCTGAACGCGAGCAAGAGCCCTTTCCACGCCACACCCGGCGGCAACAACAGCGTACCCGGCGTAAGCGGCTTCACGGCGAGCGGAGCTGCCTATAACCTGGCCACTGGCCTGGGATCTGTGGATGGGGCGGCGCTGGTGAACGAGTGGGGCGGCAAGTTGAGCACGACCAATCCAAAAATAGATTTCGTGCTAACGCCCTCAGCCAGCCAGGGGACCGTGCTGGCGGGCAGAACGGCCTCATTCACGCTAAGCGTGACGGAGAGCGGCGCCGGCCAGAATAAGGTTTTCCTGACGGCGACGGCAACTGCAGGCTTAACGGGCAGCATCAGCCCGGGATCGCTCCTGCCCGGCACAACCGCTACCGTGACTGTGACCGCTCCTTTGACTATGGCAACAGGAGCAAAAAACATCGTCGTTACCGGTACCGACAGCACGGGAACGCAGACAGCGACGTACACGCTCACGGTATTGCCATTGCCCACATTGACCTTGAACGCGGCATCCACATCGGTGACAGTCATGCGAGGAGCTTCCAGCACGATTGCGTTCACCGCGGTTACGGGTGGGTCCTTCACCGGCAGCATCAATTATTCGGTCAGTGGGCTGCCACCGGGCATCACGGCAAAATGGTCAGCCAATCCGGCGACGCCGTCCGCAAGCATTAGCACGAACAGCGAGATCCTGACGCTCACGGCTCCTTCCGCCGGTGTGGCAGCCTCCACTACCGCAGTGGTTACGGTTGCAGGCGATGGTATCTTCGCAAGCAAATATGTGACGTTGCGAGTGCAGGTAGCACCGGGCGTTCTGCTGCAAGGGTCGCCACAGGCAATCGCGATGCCATCCCTCTCCACGGCAACCATCACGGTGACAGCAACACCTGTGGGTGGAGTGGCGTTGGCAACGAGTAAGGCTGGGGCTACCATAAGCGTCGCCTCCGGATTGCCGAAGGGCTTTACCGCCTCGTGGGGTGCGGCGAGGGTAACTTCCGCCGGGGCCTCGGTCCGCACCCTGACACTGAAGGGCAGTAGTGCCGCGGTCACAAGCACCTCTACCCTGAGCCTGGCTGGGATATTCACCGCCAAGACCGGGAACGTCTACAGGACGAGCATGAACCTGCCTTTCACGGTTACGCTGCCTACGGCGAAGCCTCTTTATCCTCGGCCATTGCAGGTTCACCCACAAAAATAACAAGCGGAACGAGATTATGCCTCCTTAAGATCTCCCGGGCACGCGGCTTACTGCTCGAAACTGCCCAGATAACCGCCGGCGTCGCCCGAGAGCAAGATGGCTTTCGTAGGGGAAACGAGATAGAAGACTCTCGTTACCCCGTCAGCTGCGGTGACCACGACCCTTCCGTTCGAACTCACTAAATAAGTGCTGGTGATGCTACCGTTCGACACCAATCCTTTCGGTCCGCTGTTGTCGTAAGTAATGGTTAGATTGCCGCTTCCGTCGGCTGCAGCTAAAGCCACTTCATTGATTACAGATGGGCTACTCAGCGGGAGGCTGCCGCCGAGGTAATTCCCCTTGAAGGAGGTGTTCGTAAGGGCGCCGCTCGATTGAGGCTCCAGAATTCCGGAGCTAGCCGACGAATCCCCGCCGAGTATGAACCCCTGGTTGTTGTTCAACAGATAGAGAAAGGCCGGAGTGCCGGCGGAGCTGAGAACGACGCGCCCGCTGGCGGCATCGACTGAATACTTGCCGCTGAAGGTTTGCGGAGTTAACAGCTGGCCCTTATATTCGTCGTAGACGATGCCAAGGTTGCCGTTTCCGTCCGGGGTTGCCAGGCCCAGGGTAACGTCGGGAACGAGCGCCCCGCTGAGTGCAGCGAGCCCATTCAGCTCTACCACTCCAGCGCCTTTCAGCGATGCTGTACTAAACGTGCCCGTCTGTTGATCGATCAAGCCGCTGACCAGCGGCACATTCGCGGACAATGTATCCACCGAGATTGCCAATAGCTCGCTTGGGGATACCTGGTAAAAGCTGTAATTGTAGGTATTGCCGCCGAGCTTGAATTGCATGGTTCCGCGGATATCGTTTACAGCGTAGGTTCCAGTGAACGAAGTTTCACTGGTGATGGCGCCGTTGTCGTTCGCATCGGCGGCGAAGCCTGTGATATTGCCCGCGCCGTCGGCCTTGAACGAACCGGCAATGGCGACTGGATTCTGAGCGGAATCCACACCTGCGAAGGAGAAGGCGTAGTTATTTACGATGGCTGAGCCTTGACCAATGTTCGCACTTTTGAGGACACCAGAGCCACGAGTGCCCGATCCGGTCTTATCGTCAAATTCAATAATCCGGATGTTGGTATCGTTGCCAGTGGTCGAGATGGAAGCGGGTGCGGCCAAAGCAAAGGTCACGGTTTGGCTGCTGGCGAGTTGCAGAGTGAGTTGCCCCAATCCGTTGGCGCCGATCATCACGGCGCCCCCCATCAGCTGTTGATTCACCTTGGACCCTGCTGTGCCTGTATTTTCGTCGTAAAGTCCGAGTGTGATGGCCTGGTTTGTCAACAGGAAGTTGCCATTCATGACGATCGCACCGTTAGGACCCGTGCCACTGAACGAGAAGGAATAAGTGCCGTCGGGTAGCGACTCGCCGGCTGGGTTAATCGTCATGGAAACATTCTGAGAAAAGGATGTGTTGGCAGCGTCGGTGACCTGGAGGTCGAACATGTAATTTCCTGCTGTCGTTGGCGTCCCGGAAAGAGCGCCGCTGGAGCTGAGAGTCAACCCGGGAGGCGGGGAAGTGTTATTGATGGCCGACCATGTATATGGCGGAACCCCTCCCTGAGCGGAAGCCTGGAAGCTATAGGTCGCACCGGCTTGACCGGCCGCGGGCAGCGGCGGAATAATGGTCAGCGTTCCGCCGCTGACCGCCAACTTAAGGGGTGCGCTCGCCGTCTGCGGAGCTGTCTCCGAGTCCTGAACATTCACTGTGAAATTGCCAAGGCCAGCCGTCGTGGGAGTTCCGGAAATGACGCCGGCGGCGCTCAGCGTTAGTCCCGCCGGGAGGTTGCTGCCACTGGCCAGGGACCAGGTAAAGGTCCCTGAACCGCCAGTCGCCGCCAGCGTCGAATTATAGGCAGTATTCGTTGTGCCCTGGCTGAGTGTTGTGGTGGTGATGGTGATGGGCGTGGGCGGCGGGGTGCTACCGCCTCCGCCACACCCCATCATCCATTGAGAGAAAACCAATCCGCAGACTATGCC
>DASRRN010000173.1:0-8041 GCA_035695685.1 Acidobacteriaceae bacterium
GCTGGAGTGGTCGATCTCGAGTGAAGATGCATTCTGGCTTTCGCCGCTCTCTTCCTCTGTCTGCAACGCATACAGTTGCCAATTGGAAATATTCTTCAGCTTGATTTCCGCGCGCACATGGTGCTCGCTCGAGAGCTCATAAACAAAGCCGGGTATGGTGGTGTTCGACACCAGGATGCCGGCCTGGGCAAAGGTGTCGGGGGTCCAGATATTGGCGAAGGTGCCCCCGCCTCCATCAACCCAGAGGCTGGGGTACTGCGAGTCCCAAGGGCGATGCGGATTGGGATCGGCACTGTGGGTGGCGTTGTAGGGATTCATCCGGGTGCCGTCAGGATTGTTAGTGCCGTGGCCGCCCAGGAATCGGACATCATCTACGAGCGAGTCTTTGCCGGAATGCCAGAGAAGACCGACAGCTCGAGGATTGAATCCGCCGGTGAAGATGCCCAGCCCGGTGATGATGTTGGCGCCACCGGCGGGCGCAAGCAGCAACGGCCTGGGACCATCCGGGCCTTCAAAACCGGGGGTGCCATCGGGAAGATCGAATTGTGTAGTACTGGGATGCAGACCGATGAGAACGGTATCGGGACGAAGGGTGAGCGTGTCGTGAAGAAGGTAGCGCCCGCTGGGGAAATAGAGTGCAGCGTGCTCATCAATCGCCTTCTGCAAGGCAACCGTGTCATCGGTCTCGCCGTCCCCTTTGACGCCGAGCGAGTGAACGTTGACCCACGTGCCGGGGTCTGGTAATGGGGCGATGGCGGGCGGTATGGATGGCGGCAGGGCGGCGAGGGGCGACGGCTCATAGCGAGTCTGAAACGCTCCTACTGCGCCAGGATAGGCCAGGCTGAGACCGTGCGAGAAGACGCTGACGCGATACGTATCAGCAACCTGGCGAAATTCGCGGCCGCTCTCGCGCAGCTTGGCGAAGATGGGCACGTGACTGCAAACGATGTTCTCTAAATTAATTTCGGTCATGCGGCTGGTCTCGTTGCCGATGACGACCGCGGGACCGGTGATGTTCTCGAAGCGGCTGTCTTTGATCCAAAGTTGATCGGAGTAGTGGGGATCGATGGAGACCGCAGTGGGCACGTTACGGAATTGATCGTGAACCAGGGTGAGCCCGGCTTCGTTTTCGCGGATGGCGGCTTCCCGCTGGCCGTCGAAGGTAGAATCGATGAGCGTGAACTGCCATGCTGGTGAGGGCTTGCGGGCCATGATACCGAACTGGCCACCGTGGAAGTGGAGGTCCTCGGCTTCGTTCGCAACTTCATGCACGCCGGCAAATCCAGAACCTATCGAGAAATCTATGTGGCTCAGAAACGAGTGTTGTGCGGCATGGAACCGAATGGCGACGGCGCCCGCGTTGCCCGGACCAATCTCGAAATCGACGTTGCTGATCGCGGAATAGAAGGTGCCGGGATTGGCGTCGGGAACGTCGCGGCTGGGACGCGGAACAACACCCCGCGGCGTGGGCGGAGGATGATAGCTGAATCGAGGCGAGCCTGCGGCGCCCTGAGGCCGAGGTCGCGCGCCGGCGAAAAAGAACATGTAGGCGATGCCGTCCTGATACCCCGGGGTGTTTTCACCCAATACAAAGACGGGACGTTGGGCACCATAGCCGATGACACGCACGCCAGGCCAGAGATAGATGGTGCGGCTGATGCGGTAACGGCCCGGCGGGATGAACACGATGCCCTCCCCTTTGCCGGCCTGCACCTTGTCGATCGCTGCCTGCACGGCGTCGCTATCGTCCTCTTTGCCGTCGCCATGGGCACGGAATTCCTCCGCGGTGAGATACACCGCCGCCGGGTCTTCCAGGCGCGTGGGATAGGTCGATGCCGCGAAGCAGCTTGCTGTAACTGCATGAGTTACGAGCAATGCAAGAAGAAATTTTCGAGCGCCTGCCTTCAAGATGGTTTTTCCCCTGACTTTCACTGGTTAGTTTATCTCCGCGACGTGGAAGCAAATGTTAGATACCACATTACGGTATGCCACATTTCGTTTGACATCTGTGCACTCCGTTATCTATAAAGTTACCCGCCCGCATTACATGTAAAAAAGAAACGGGAAAACAGCGCCGGTTCTGTTGAGAGAGGCCGCAGCGTTGTCAGCAAAGGGTCTTACCAATTTTGGGAGGTCACGGACCATGAGTAACAAACCATCAGCCCTCGCAGCTGTATTCGTCGTGCTGTTCAGTTTTTGCGCGGTGAGCCTCGCGCAGGTGACGACCGGCAGCATTCTGGGAACAGTACGCGATGCTTCCGGAGCCGTGATTCCCGGGGCGACGGTAACCGTCACCGATACGGGAAAAGGCACGACTTCCACCAAGCAGACGGATACAGAAGGCAACTATGCCGTTCCCAATCTGCTCCCCGGCACTTACAACATCACGGTTGAGATGAAGGGCTTTAAACGCAGCCTTGCGAATAACGTCGTTCTGGATATCGATCAGAAGGCGGACCTTGACTTTACCCTCGAGACCGGAGGAGCCAGCGAGACCGTAGAAGTGACCAGTGCGCCGCCGCTGATTCGCCTCGACAGCTCGGAATTGGGCGAAGTGGTGGGCAAGCGCGAAGTGCAGAACCTGCCGCTGAACGGGCGCAATTTTGCGCAGCTGGTTTATCTTGTGCCGGGCGTCACAACCGGCCAGGCGGGTGAGAATCTCTCCGGCTCCAGCTCTTTTAATCCGCGCGCCGCATCGGACTTTAACGCTCTGGGCAGCCAAGCCAATACGAACGCGTGGATCGTCGACGGCATTGTTGATAACGAATACACCTTCAACACGGTGATGGTGCAGCCTTCCGTTGAGTCGATCGCTGAATTCAAGGTGCTGACAGGATCGTACTCGGCCGCCTACGGCGTGGGCGCCGGAGTGGTTTCAGTGTCCACACGGTCGGGCGCGAACGCCCTGCATGGCGAGGCTTTTCTCTACTTGCGCAACAGCGTCGCCGATGCGCGTAACTACTTCGCCCGCGTTGGAAGTTCGGTGCAGAAGCCCGCTTATCGCCGCGGCCAGTTTGGCGGTGCGGTTGGCGGAGCAATCATCAAAGACAAGCTCTTTTACTTTGCCGATTATTACGGGCAGCGTTCGCTGAAGGGCATCGTCAACCAGAACAATGTTCCGACCGCAGCCGAACGCATAGGCGACTTCAGCGCCTATACGAATACCAGCGGCACACTGATCCCGATCTATGATCCGCTCACGACGGTCGCAACAACGGTGAACGGGACTACGACCTATACCCGGACCCAGTTCATGGGTTGCAACGGCAATCAGCCAAACGTCATTTGCCCCTCGCGCCTCGCTCAAGTGGGTCTCAACCTGGCCAGCATTTATCCTCTGCCGACAGGCCCCGGTAGTTTCAACAACTATGTCTCAACCGCCGATCAGGTTATCGACGACAACGGCGGCAACGCACGCGTGGATTATCACCTGAGCGACAAGGATTCAATGTTTGGACGCTTCAGCTATGAGAAGTTTGTCCAAAATGCTCCCAATCCGCTGACCGGCGGCCAAGGCACCTGCTGCCTCCCCACGCCTGCGTCTGCAGCCAAGCAGTTCGACCTCGGCCCATACGTCGCCGGTATTCAGCTCACTACATTGATTGCGCAGGGCCTGGCGCTGAACGAAACCCACGTTTTCAGCCCATCCCTGTTCAACGAGTTTCGCACCGGCTACTCGCGTACGAATCCCTTCACCACGCAGTCGGATTTTGGTCACAACTCCTCCACTTCGCTGGGTATAGAGGGACTGAATATTTCGCAGTACACAACCGGCCTGCCCAATCTCACCATCGGCAGCGCTTGCGGTAACGAGTTCACCTGCCTTCAGGGCGGCACGGCTTTCCTGCCGGCACACCCGGTCCAAACCGACATTCAGGGAGAAGACACGCTTTCGTGGACGAAACAGAATCATTCATTGAAATTCGGCTTCCGCTACGTTCGTGTACTGGCTTCGCCGTTTACCAATACCACCACGCGTGGCGGCCTGACCTTCAGTGACAACTTCACGAATAGCGGCACAGCTGCCGCGGGTGGCTCCGGCCTGGCGGGCATCCTGCTCGGCTTTCCCAATTCCGGCAGCCGCAACTTCCTGGAGGTGCCGTACTACATCACAAACGTGCAATATTCCGGCTTCGCGCAAGATGACTGGAAAGTTTCCCCACGTCTGACACTCAACCTCGGCGTACGCTACGACGTCTTCACTCCCGACATCGAGAAGGACAACAAGCTTGCGAACTTTAATGAAAACACATTGGTCTTTGATTTTGCAGGCCAGAACGGCGTAAGCCGGACTGCGGGGATTCAGACCCGTTACGGTGACGTGGGGCCGCGCATCGGCCTGGCGTACGACATCAACGGTAAGGGATCGACAGTGATCCGCGCCGGCTTCGGTATCTCCTACTTCCCCGATCCGTTCTCTGCTTCGGATGAGCTGGGACAAAATCCGCCGTTCACTATTTCGCAGACCTTTTCGAGCCCGGCAACTTTTCCTCTCCCGAGTGCGTTCGCACCGGCTAACCAGTGCACCGCGGCCAATCAGAGTGCGAGCTGCCAACCGATCCTCAGTAATCCCTTTCCCCAGGGTGCAGTCGCTCTGCCGCTTTCTTCTCTAACCAGCACGACGGCACTCAACGCGGCGCATCCGGCACTCATCGGCCACTCCAGGCAAAACCAGACACCCAACATGCAGACCTTTACCTTTGGCGTGGAACACCAAAGTCTTGGGGGTGTTCTAGGACTGGCTTATGCCGGCAGTCATAGTGTCCATTTGACCTATGCCTATAGCCCCAACGAGGTAGGACTGATTCAGCCCGGTGGCCCCACCTCCCAGACGCTGCGCCGGCTCTATCAGCCGATCAATAATATTTCGACGTGGGTGCAGGAAGACATGATCAACGCGTCGAACTACAACAGCCTGCAGGCCAACTACACCAAGCGCTACACCCACGGCCTGACGGCGCTGATCAGCTACACGTACAGCAAGTCGCTGGACTACGGCGGTTCTGCCGCTTCGGGCGGCGGTTCGGCCGGCAACCCGCAGACAGTAACCAACCTGAAGGCGGGATATGGTGCGTCTGGCTTTGACCAGAAACATCGCTTCGTCAGCAGCGTTACCTACGAACTCCCGTTTGGAAACGGCAAACAGTTCCTCAACAGCGGTTTTGCCTCGAAGATCTTGGGTGGCTTCGAGATTGACGCGATCACAACTTACAACTCGGGTCCTCCGTATTCAGTGAGTCTGAACAGCGGTGTCAATAGCGGCGCGCCGAGCTGGCCAAACCGGATCGGCGGCCGGGGCAAGATCGACCACGGCACACCGCTGCGCTTTTTCAACGCGACGCTGTGTCCTGCTGGGGAGACTACGCTGCCCAGCGGCGCAGTCTGTGCGTTTCAGACGCCGGCCGCAAATACGTATGGCAACGTAGCGCGTTCGGTACTCTATGGCCCGACGACGAAGGATTGGGACATCGGCTTGCAGCGCCGGATCAAGCTGTACGAGGACAAGAGCCTGAGCCTGAAGTTCGATGCCTTCAACGCCTTCAACACGCCTAACTTCTCGACCCCCAATACGGCGATCGGTTCCGCGCAAGCCGGCCAGATTACGGGTACGGTAAACGATAACCGCGATCTGCAGGCATCGGCGACGTTCTACTTCTAAACCCACGGATGGGGCTTTAGAGGGTGTGTGAGAACCCACTTTTGGAAGGGTACGGCCTTTAGGCCGTACGTGAGAACTCTGCTCTGAGTCCCGAAGGGACGTCTGAACTTAGCCCAGGACGACAGTCCTGGGTAGATATAAGCAATCCGACCAGTCCCGTAAGGGACGGCTGAACACCGGGAGAAGAGGTTTCAGCCGTCCCTTACGGGACTAGTCCAGCTTTTTCGGTTAACCCAGGACACGTCCTGGGCTAAGTTCAAACGTCCCTACGGGACCCACGGCAGGCCGGGGCAGGCTGAGTTTGGATTTGAAGTTCTCACATACCCTGAAGCCCGTACCCTTCAAAAACCGAGTTCTCACACACCCTCTACCGGACATGGCGGCCCATGCAACCTGTCCGACAATGCGTTATCCTTCTCTTTCGCATACGCGTAGACAAACCGGGTGATGTGCTCAGCAACCGCAGAGGATTTATGAAGCATCTTGCTGCCGGAGCAGCGGACGGCTGTCTTCTTGCTGAGCCCTATCGCCGTCTCGATACATCCGTGCGCCAAGAGAGTAAGGATTTCTGCAAGGATCAATGACAAAGGGGAAAGGTAACAATGTCAGATTCCAATGAATGGAAATTTAATCGCCGTGGTGTTCTCAAGTCTTCCATGGCCGTCCTGGGCGGCGGCCTTTTAAGCCGTTACAGTTTAGAAAAGGCCGCGGCCGAGCAAGCGCCGGCAGTCAAGAACGTCAACCTGAACTCCAGCCCGTCGACGCTCAAGATTACCGACATGCGCTATGCCATCATCGTCAAGCCGGGCCCCAGCCCGTGCCCCATCATCCGCATCGATACGAACCAGGGCGTCTACGGATTGGGCGAAGTGCGCGACGTGGGCGGCTATCAATACGCGATGGTGTTGAAGAACCGCATCATGGGCGAAAACCCATTGAAGATTGATTTTCTCTTTCAGAAGATCCAGCAGTTCGGTGGTATCTCCCGCCAGGCCGGCGGCGTTTGTGCCATTGAGATGGCGCTGTGGGATATCGCGGGCAAGGTTTACAACTGTCCCGTCTACCAGATGCTGGGCGGGCAGTGGCGGGACAAGATCCGCATCTATGCGGATACGACCGAGTCGGAAGACCCCAAAGAGTATGGACAGCGAGCCAAGGAACGCAAAGCGATGGGGCTTACCTGGATGAAGATGGATCTGGGCATCAACGTGCTCGAGGGGATGCCGGGCATGGTGATGGAGCCGGCCGGTCAGAGCAAGTGGGAACTGCGCAATCAACCTCATCCTTTTATGGCTACTGAGGTTACCGATAAAGGCATCGACCGGCTTTGTGAATACGTTGCGGCGGTGCGGGACAACATCGGCTATGACATGCCGTTGTCCATGGATCACCTTGGCCATATTGGCGTGAAATCGGTGATCAAGCTGGGCAAGGCGTATGAGAAGTTCAACCTGGAATGGATGGAAGACGTGATCCCGTGGTTCTACACCGATCTCCTCAAGGAGATCACCGATGCCAGCCCCACGCCGACGATCACCGGCGAGGATATCTACGAAATCGCAGACTTCGAAAAGCTCTGCAGCGTGCACGCGGTGGATAAGATCCATCCGGATCTTGCGACGTCAGGCGGCATTCTGCGGACTCACAAGATCGGTGACATGGCGTTCGGTTATGGTGTGCCGATGGCCATGCACTTTGCGGGCACACCGGTTAGTTGCATGGCGAACGTGCACTGCGCGGCCGCTACCCGCAACTTCCTGGCGCTGGAGAACCACTCCCTCGATGTGCCGTGGTGGCAGGATCTGGTCAATGGGGTGGAGAAGCCGATGATCAACCAGGGCTTCATCAGCGTTCCCGAGACTCCGGGTCTCGGGGTCACGCTGAACGACGATGAGTGCAAGAAACACCTGAAGCCCGGCACAGGGTACTTCGAGCCGACGCAGATGTGGGATGAAAGGCAGTCTATCGACGACGCGACCTTCAGCTAGCGGAAGCGTAAGAACGAGAGCGCGATACCTGGTTCAGGTATCGCGCTTTTTTTTGGGTTAAACCCTCGAAGTGAATCTTCGGTGCCCACGGTTCTCGGAGATAGAGCAGTGGTATCCCACATCTTGCAAAAAACGAGCGAGATGTGGGGCACCCGTCGGTCTGTTGTCAGGACAGAGTTTTAAGGGCAGATGTGAAAACCGAGATTTAGAAATTTAGTCCCGAAGGGACGGCTGAACCTAGCCCAGGACTGTTGTCCCACAAGCGTTAACCTATTTGGGGTGTTTTTCTTCAAACCTCCCACAAAAACGTCATCCTGAGCGAAGCGCCTCACAGATTTATCGCGTGATACAGCGCTTGGTGGCGCGGAGTCGAAGGACCCCGAAGGTGCTTATC
>DASRRN010000174.1:0-6642 GCA_035695685.1 Acidobacteriaceae bacterium
GTTGGTGCTCCGGCCAACCTCTCAGAAAACGAGCTTGCCACTCATCTGTAATATTCGGTTGAGGTTTGCTTGATTTTGTGTAGCGGTCGACGAGAAGCCGATCGCCCCGAAAGTGCTCGGGCTGTTGAGATCGGAGGCCGGGGCGGCGAAGATTGGATGGTTGGCGAGGTTAAAAGATTCTGCACGGAATTCGAAATGGAACTGTTCTTTGATTGGGAACGAGCGAATGACAGATAAGTCGAGATTGATCCACCTCTGAGCTTGCAGAGTGTTGCGGCCCCCATTTCCATAGGTGTATTGCGCAGGAATCGCCCAGGCTGCGGTATTGAACCATTCCGCTTTCGTCTTATTCGAAAGATTTGGGTTGCCCACCTGGTTGGCTCGTTCGTAGCTCGTGTTTCCGATGTTGGCGATATCCGCGCTGTCGGTCACGGTGTAATCCTGCCCGTTGCGCCAGGTGAAAATACTGTTGATTTGCCAATTGCCCAGGGCATAATCAGCAAAGCGGTTGCCGGTGGAAAAGCTCTTGCCTTTGCCGATAGGGAGCTCATAGAGACCGTTGGCAGAGAACACCTGGGGAACATTGGTCCCGGACAACCCGCGGGAAGCTGCGGGATCGTACGGATTCTGCACCACTGTCCCTTCGACGCCGAACCAGCCGTCGTCTTCCGCCTCCGCTTTGGACCACGTGTAGGCAATCTGGTAAGTGAAGCCATTGGTATAGCGCTTGTCCAGTTGCACCTGAAGGGCGTTGTAGTTGCCAGTGCCGACGCTACGGTCATAATAGGTTGGAACGCTGTAGGGATAGAGCGCCCTTGGTTGGGTATCGCCAGGACCCGGTGTGAGAGCGGTGTTGTATTCGCCGCCGACGTTGGTGCGATGCGACGTGGAGCCGACGTAATCCGCTCTCAAGGCCAATGAAGGGCTCAACTGTTGCTGCACGCCAAAGTTGTACTGCTCAGAGTAGGGATTTTTGATGTGCGGGTCGAAGAACCACTGGTTGTTGGTGAATGGTGTGGCAGGGGGGAAGAGTCCGCCTCCGCCGGAGCCTCCGAAGGGATCCTGGGCGGTTATCGCCGGTGTCGGCGAGGCGGTGGTGGGTTGATTCGCAGTGGAAGCCAGAATCTGCTGACCGATATCAGGCCATGCGCCCTCGAAGTTCTGGGCCATCTGCGTAACTGCCGCCCAGTCGTCGAAGACGATGCCGAAGGCGCCATGGACCACTGTTTTGTCGGTGGCTTTGAAGGCGAAGCCGAATCGCGGCCCATAGTTGGTGTGGACGTTGTGGGTGATCTTTCTGTTGGGACTTACCACGACATGAGCGGGCAGGGTTCCATTTCCCGGAATGCAGGGCGCAAAGCCGCGAACGGTACACGGGGGCGGCAACACTTGCACTATAAAAGTGCCGTTTCCGAAATCCATGTCGCCGGTTTCAATTCCACCTTGCTTGCCGATGGTCGCATTGGTTCCGTACGCAGGCAGGAACGGGTAGTCGTAGCGCAACCCATAATTCAAGGTGAGTCGTGGCGTGGCCTTCCAGGAATCCTGGAGGAAGGCGCTCAGCAGGCCGCCTGGCCTTTCTACCTCATCCACGTTGCGGCGATTCGCACCGGAGGGAACATTCAGGAGAAAGGAAGATAGCGGGTCGCCCGTGGCTAAATTCGGAAACTGGGGAGCAGCTGTTTGCGGAGCAGTAAAATTCAGGGAAATCTGGGACAGCGGGCTGGCAAAGTTAGCAGTATCCCATCCTAGTCCAAACTTAACTTCGTGGTTTCCCATGATGCGCGTATAGGTCCCGCGATACTCGTAGCTGTCTGTAGCCTTGGGCGTGTCGTCAATGCTCTCACCTCCGTTCGCCAATGCGCTGGTACCGGTGCCGATGCCGGGAGATGGGAGTAGAGAGCCCCCATTGAGGCCGGCAAAGCCGCTGGCGAATGCGGAAGAAAATCCAACGGCCCCGATAATATTCGCTGTCGAGGCGGTAAAGCGCGTGGTTGAGTTGTCGGAGACCGTGGTGTGCGAAAATTGCCCCTGCACGATCGATGTGGGGCTGAAGGTATGGACGTAGCTGCCCCCCCAGTTGCGGGCCTGGATAGGATGATGCGTAAGCAAATTGGGAAGGCCCCCCGATTGGTTCACAGTGCTATTGATGAAGCTGTAGCGGAACCATGCCGAGTCCTTCGACCCGAAGGTCTGGTCGCCGCGGACATCGAACTCATTCTGGACTTGCGTCAACGGGGTGGTGTTGATGGCGTTGGACGGGAACGCACCATTGCTGTTGGGGGTGCCGAAAAAGGGGCCTGCCGCAGGGAAGACGAACTTTGCGTAAGCAACCATTCTGGGGTCAATAAGGGCCGTGGGAATCTGATTGCCCGGAAATGCCGGACGGGAGAAGCCGTTGCCGACTATCGTAGTGGCATAGGGATTGTAGATTTGTGGCTGGTGATTGTCGGCCTCGTTGCCGGCCAACTCCGCGTCAGTAGGTACCAGCAGATTTGTATTCTCTGGCTGTGAGTATCGGAAGCCCTGATAGGCGCCAAAGAAGAAGGTCTTGTTCCTGCCGTTGTATAGCTTTGGAATCAGGACAGGGCCGCCTATCGAGCCGCCAAACTGGTTCTGATGATAAGCAGCCTTGGCTTGCGTCAGAGGTAGAAAGTAGTTGCGTGCATCGAAAACGGTATTGCGGAGGTACTCCCAGGCCGAACCGTGAAGATTGTTGGTGCCGGTCTTGGTGACCACATTCACCACGCCGCCGAGCACGGAGCCGAACTCCGCGTCGTCGGTGTGCGAAACCACCTTGAATTCCTGGATGGCATCGATGATCGGCGCGATGGCGTAAGTACTCTCTATCGCACCGTAGTCGTACAATCCGTCCATCAAAAAGAAGTCGCTACGGTTGGTCTGCCCATTGATGGCGGGGAAGGAGTAGTCCGAGCCAATGGCAACGGCAGCGCCAAAGCCGCCGTTGCTTTGCATTCCGTTACTCTGCCCCGTCATGATGGGTACCACTCCGGGAGTGAGCGAAAGCAATGTGGTGAAGTTCCGGCCATCCAGAGGGAGATCATTTACCTGTTTGGTTGCAATCACTGTGCCCAGGCTGGCGCTGGTTACGTCCAACTGTGCGGCCGTAGCCTCAACCGTCACCACCTGGGTCTGCGTTCCCACTGTCAGGGCAAAGTCAAATGTCGCAATCTGGCTGACGGCAAGCACGAACTCCGAAATCTTCTGCGGGTTAAACCCCTGGGCCGAGGCGCTTAGCGTATATCTGCCCGGCGTAATGTTGAGAAAGACATACTCGCCAGAGCCGTTGGACACGGATGTGCGCTCGACCGAAGTATCCACACTGGACAGGACGATGCTCGCGCCCTGAATCACGGCCCCTTTGGGGTCGCGGATCACACCATTCACTGAGGCGGTTGAGACCTGGGCGGTTGCCGAGCCCGCGAGGAGCAGGAGAAGGAAACTGAGGAAACCTGCGGTGCGCGTGCCTGGGAGCAAACTTCCGGCTTGCCTGGAGAAACCTTGTGCGCGACGGTGCATCGATGACCTCCCTGAAAGTGTCGTGGGTCTAAAAAACTGGCGTCGGGCGGCGAGCCGTTGGATATGCCTCTTGTGCACTTACTTATACCGTTACTCTCGCGCATACTCCGGCCAGCGGACCCACTTTTAACGAAACCCAGCACCGATTGTCAAGGGAAAAACATCCACCTTTAGGTGGAGTTCCTTCTCATCTCAATCTCCCGTGGGAGTTGCGGGAGTTGCTTACCGCTATTTCCCCTCCCCCTGCGCGGACTGCCCATTTCGGGTTTGTATGCTTAGCAGAGAATCCGCTATAGTATGCGGTTAAGCTTGTGAGTCTCTATACTCAGTCAGGTGGTCCACGCCCGATATTGGGGTGCTGGGGCATTCGTGATGGGAGAATTCAAAAGCATGCGCCAGGGGCCGTAAGCCCATGGAAACGACCGGGATTCTTTGCAAACGATGATTCGAATGAAAGACATAGCGAAGGATCTCGGCATTTCGCAGGCCACCGTCTCAAAGGTTCTGCGCGAGCATCCTGATATTGGCGCGAAGACCCGGCAGCGGGTGCTGCAGCGGATTAAAGAGCTGGATTACCAGCCGAACTCCCTCGCCCGCAGCCTGGCTACGGGGCGCAGCTACCTGATTGGCCTGGTCGCTCCCAGTCTCCTTCACCCATTCTTTGCACAGATTGCCAGAGCCCTCTCCAACGTAATTCGGGACAAAGGCTATTCTCTGATCGTGTCTTCGTCGGAGGAGGATCCGGAGCTCGAGAGGGAGGAAATATCGCGGCTGCTCGCGCGGCGTTTGGATGCGCTGGTCATCGCGTCGGCAGGATACAGTGTCGAGCAGTTCAAGCGAATGGACGATAAGGCTCAACCATACGTCCTTATCGATCGCGACCTCACCGGCCTGGTGGCTAACTTCGTTGGTATCAATGACGAAAAAGTCGGCCGGCTGGCAACAGAACACCTGATTGATATGGGTTGCCGCCGCGTGGCGCACATCCGCGGACGAGATAACAGCACGGGTATTGGGCGAATCGAAGGCTATAGGCAGGCGCTACGCCATCGCGGAGTTTCCTATTCAGAAGACTACGTGGTGCGTGCCAATCACACGGATACCGATGCCACCCGCCAGGGCGCGGAGGCCATGCGCCTTCTACTGGACCGGGACCCGAAGCCCGACGGGGTATTCTGCTTCAACGATCCGCTCGCGATCGGAGCGATGAGCGCCATCCTGGAATCCGGCCTGAGAATTCCGGAAGACATTGCTCTCATCGGCTGCGGTAATTTGCCCAATAATGACTGCCTTCGGGTTCCGCTGTCGAGTATCGATCAACAAAGCCAAATGATTGGCCAGCGCGCTGCCGAACTGTTGCTCAGCCTGATCGAGTCCGAACAAACACCTCGCGCGCGAACCATCATCCTTGAACCGACACTGGTGGTTCGGTCCTCCACACAAAGAAAATAGAGCCTGGACTTCTAAGGCTTTCCGGAAGTGAAGGTTTGTTTTTTGACGATGCCTTTGCCTTCCTCGATGGTTACGAATTGCCCCGCGGCAACTTCGGAGAAATTCTCGGTTTTGCCATCGAGCCAGCGGATCGATAGATTGGCCGAAACCGCTTTGCCAAGTCCAAAGTGCAACCGGAAATCGTTTTGCGAGATATAGGAACCGCCGCTGCGTACCTCGTCGATCTGCTTTTGCCCTCCTGCAGTCACGGTGATCCGGGCCCCGATTGCATCGCGGTTCGTTGACGTCAATGCGCGTATCAGAACGGAATGTCCGATTGGGGGAGCGAGATTCTTGAGCAACGAGGGTGCCTCTCCCATATTGACAATTACAATCTCGTCGCTGCCATCGTTGTCCAGATCTCCTAACGCCAGCCCACGCGATGAGTGCGCGTCGGTGATGCCGCTTCCGGCCTGCGGAGACAGATCGAAGAACTGCCGGTCTCCGCGGTTCCAATAGAGCAGCCGACCCTGTTTAAACTTTTCTCCAGTGTGTCCTGTGTCCACTTCGGGATACACGTGCCCGTTCGCCAGGATCAGATCCTTCCATCCATCGTTATCGATATCCAAAGCGGCTGTTCCCCATCCTAGATACCTCGTATTGACTGCGAGGCCGCTATCGATGGTCGCGTCAGTGAAGTTGTTCTCTCCCTGGTTACGGTAGAGGGTGTGGGTGTCGTCCGCGAAGTTGGTCTTGAAGATATCCAGCCGTCCGTCGTGACTGAAGTCGGCAGCCGCGACTCCCATACCGGCTTGCTCGCGCCCGTCTTCGTTGTACGCCACACCGGCTAGAACGCCCATTTCCTCGAAACCCTTACCACTCCCCAGATTATGAAAGTACAGGCTGGCAGTAGAATCACACGCGACATAGATATCCGGCCAGCCATCATTGTCGAAGTCCGCGACCAGCGGGGTGAAGCAGTAATAATCCTTGGGCGTGGTGATGTGCATCAGATTCGAAACATCGGTGAAGTGACCGTGCCCATCATTCTGATAGAGGGAGATCGTTTCCCCCGGCAGACCCCGAGGGCCGCAGATCACCGGCAGCCCTTTCCATTCGCACTGCGACCTTTCTCCCGGATGCGGAGTGTGGGCGGGGTCAAACTCAATGTAGTGGGCAACAACCAGGTCGAGAAAACCATCCCGATTGAAGTCCAGAAACGCACATCCTGTGCTCCAACGCGTCTGCGGCGATGACAATCCTCTGGCCTGAGTCTCATCGCGAAAGGTTCCGTTCCCCTGATTCCGGTAGAGCACATTTTGTCCCCACTGGGTGATGAAGATATCTACGAATCCGTGGTTGTCAATGTCGCCTGCGCATACTCCCTGTCCCCAGCCTGTATGCGTCAACCCTGCCTTGCGGGTGACATCTTCAAACTTCAAGTGACCGAGGTTGTGATAGAGCAAAGGGGTTGGGGCGGCTCCGCCTTTCTGGAAACGATCGCCGTTGACCAGGAGAATATCCGGCAATCCATCGTTGTCGTAGTCGAAGATTGCGACCCCATTGCCGGTGGTCTCAACGATGTATTGTTTGTTCTTTTCTGCGCCTGAGACATTCACACCCGTCAAGCCGGCCTGAGCCGCAATGTCTTCATATCGCACCGTCGGCGGC
>DASRRN010000175.1:0-5218 GCA_035695685.1 Acidobacteriaceae bacterium
AAAGGTAGCCCCCAAAGGGTGGTCGTTTATGGGAATCACTTGGGGCAAGCCTGTCGTTTCAACTCCGTCCCTGCCACAAATCGAAGCAAACCTCAACCTTTTTGCTCATATGCAAAAGATCACTTAGGGTAGCTCCGCGGCCCAAACAAAGCAGTGCCGATGCGCACCTGGGTCGCCCCTTCGGCAATGGCAACTGGAAAATCATGCGACATGCCCATCGAGAGTTCTTCAAACGAGAGCCGCGGATGCGCCGCTGCCAGCTGATCACGCAAGCTACGCAGCCGGGCGAAGTACGGCCGTACCGCAGTCAAATCCTCGAGGAAAGGTGGCACTGTCATGAGCCCGCGCAGCTGTAACCCCGGCAAATCCCCTAAACGCTCGAGCAGCAACGGAAGCTCCGCCGACTCCGGTACAAGACCCGCCTTGCTTTCTTCATGGCTCAGCTTGATCTCGATCAACACCGCCATCCGCCGCCCCAATCGCGTCGCGGCCTGGTTGAGGCGTTCTGCAAGCGAGACAGAGTCGAGCGTGTCCACCGAAGCAAAAAGTTCCGCTGCGCGAGCCGCCTTATTCGACTGCAGGTGGCCAATAAGGTGGAACTCTGCTCCGGCCTGCCCCGCCTGCCCCGCCTGTCCCGGCTCGCCGTGGAGCAAGCCGTGGAGCTTGCCGTGGGCCTGTCCCGCCTGTCCCGGTTCGCCGTGGAGCTTGCCGCGGAGCAGCACCAACTGCGCGCTCTTCTCCTGAAATTCCTGCACCCGGTTCTCGCCAAATAGCCGCACGCCGAGCGCCTCCGCTGCGACAATCGCTGACGCCGGATGCATCTTCGAGACCGCCATCAGGGCGACTTCGCCCCGCGGCCGTCCGGCCTCGCGGCACGCCTGTGCGATCTGCGCTTCGATGCGGTCGAAATTTTCCTTAAGAACTCCCGTCACCCCATCCTGCTCAACGCCCGTGTTCTTCAAGGAACTTCTCCACCTCGAGCGCCGCCATGCAGCCCGACCCGGCTGCCGTGATGGCCTGGCGATACCGCCGATCCTGCACATCGCCGCAGGCAAACACGCCGGGTACGCGCGTGAACACCTGGTCCGTTGTGCGAATGTAGCCATCATCGTCCAGATCGATCAGCCCGCGAAACATCTTGGCATTCGGAACGTGCCCAATGCCCAGGAACATCGCGCTCACCGGTAGCGTTGACTCTTCATGGGTAAGCGTGTTCGTCATCCGTAAGCCGCTCACTTCCTTCTTCTCCACGCCCAGCACTTCTTCAACGGCCGTGTTGGTCAGGAACTGGATCTTTTCGTGTCCCATCGCGCGATCCAGCATGATGCGCGAAGCACGGAAATGCTCCCGTCGATGGATCACCGAGACCTTGGTAGCGAACCGCGTCAGGAACAGAGCCTCTTCCATGGCCGAGTCGCCGCCGCCGATGACGGCGATGTCTTTGCCCGAAAAGAAAAAGCCGTCGCAGGTGGCACAGGAACTCACCCCATGCCCAATCAGGGCCTGTTCACTGGGCAGCCCCAGCCAGCGCGCAGAAGCCCCGCTGGCGATGATGAGCGTGCGCGTGTGCACCGTTTCCTTCCCCAGATTGAGCGCCAGGGGGCGCTTGGAGAAGTCCACAGACACCAGGTGGCCCATCTGGATATCCGCGCCAAACCGGGTAGCCTGGAGCTTCATCTTCTCAATCAGGTCGGGGCCCTGAATTCCCTCCGGCCAACCCGGAAAGTTTTCCACCAGCGTTGTGATCGAGAGCTGCCCGCCTGGCTCGTGACCTTCGAGCACCAGCGGTTTAAGGTTGGCGCGGGCGGCATAGATGGCGGCCGTGAGACCGGCACAGCCCGAGCCGAGGATGACGGTGTCGCGGATGTCTTGAGCCATAGAAGTAGAGTCTTTGATTCTACGCGGTGCAGAAAGATGCGAGCCACTCTCCACACGTAAGATGGCGGCATGGCAAACCTGACCCTGATCTATGGCATGAGGCTGCTTCCCTCTGAGGAAGCGATCGAAGTGGGCGACGCCCTGGTGACGCTCAAGAATGGCAAACAAGCGCACGTGACCATGCACGTGTTGGAGGGCAGTAGGGAAGAGATCGAGAACCAGTTGCGGCAAAGCATCGAAGCCTTCTTCGACTTCTACCCCGAGATCTAGCCGCGTAACTTTTCACCCCCGGTCTGTATCCTAAAGAGAGAGCATCTGAATATGCGTGCCGAGGAGCGTGTCTGAATGGCTGAGAATCCTGCAATCTCGATCCCGCCCCCACCTCCGCCTGTGGTAAAGAATGTCCCCGCTCGTCCCCGGGTGGTGGTGGTCGGAGGAGGTTTCGCCGGCCTGAACGCCGGAATGGCGCTGGCGGAGATTCCTGTCGACGTAACCCTGGTCGATCGCCGCAACCACCACACCTTTCAGCCTTTGCTGTACCAGGTGGCCCTGGCCGTGCTCTCCCCGGCAGACATCGCGCAGCCCATTCGCTCCATCTTCTCGAAAAACAAAAATATCGAGGTCTTGATGGATGAGGTGGAGAACATCGAGACCGAAAACCACCGTGTGCTCTTACGCAGTGGCGCGGAAATCGAATACGACTACCTCATCCTCGCTACTGGCTCAACCCATTCCTACTTCGGCAAGGATGACTGGGCTCAGAATGCGCCCGGGCTCAAGACCGTCGAGGATGCAACCGAAATCCGCCGTCGCGTTCTGTTGGCCTTCGAGCTGGCGGAGCGGGAAATGGTCGAGACCGGCGCCCACCCGGAACTGAACTTCGTCATCATTGGGGGAGGTCCCACCGGCGTTGAATTGGCCGGCGCCATCAGCGACATCTCGAAGCTTTACATGCGCCACGACTTCCGCCACATCGACCCCTCCAAGGCACGTGTCATCCTGATCGAGGGTTCGCCTCGAATTCTGGCCGCCTACCCGGAGGACCTCTCCAAAAAGGCGGCCGAGCAACTAGCGCAACTGGGGGTTGAGGTCCACACCGGTGAAAGCGTTATGGACGTAAAGCCCGGTTACGTCATGGTTGGCGGCAAACGGCTGAATGCCGTGGTGACCCTATGGGCAGCTGGCGTCCAGGCCTCGCCCTTAGGCAAAATGCTGGGAACGCCAACCGACAGACGCGGCTGCGCCGTCGTCGATCTTTACCTAAATCCGCCGGGGCATCCGGAGATCTTTGTGTGCGGAGATCTGGCCCATGTGGAAGAAGCCGGTCGCCAGGTGCCCGGAGTAGCTCAGCCGGCCATGCAGATGGGCCGCCACGCAGCCAAAATGATCGCCCAGGATATGGCAGGAAAACCGCGAACGGTGTTCCACTACTTCGATAAGGGCGACATGGCCACCATCGGCCGCCATGCGGCCGTGGCCAACGTACGCTGGCCCTTCAAAGCCCATTGGTCAGGCACGCTGGCGTGGCTCTCCTGGGTGTCCGTCCATTTGTTCTTCCTGGTGGGCTTTCGCAATCGCCTGGCCGTCTTTTTTTCCTGGGCCTGGACTTACCTGACCTTCAATCGCGGCGCCCGCCTCATCACCGGCAGTCCGCTGCTGCCAGGTTGGGGCCAGCAGGCCGGCATTCGGCCGCAAGTGATGACCCCGCCCATGGATTCAACTTCACCCCTCCTGGGCGTAGTGCCAAACCATACCCCCGCGCCCGCCGAGGAGCCCAAAGCCGCCGTCAAATAGGTTTCCATCGGGATCGAAGGAAACCATTCCTCACCCTCACCCTGAATTGTCATCCCGAAGCGTAGCGGTGCGGAGGGACCTGCTGTTTCTTCAACCACCCAAAACATGTGTCATCCAGAGCCTGTGACTTTTTAGATCTTTCGTGCTTGCCGCATATCCAACTAGCTGTATTGCAAGCTCCCCAACAAAGTCGTCATCCTGAGCGAAGCGCCTCGCAGATCTATTGCATAACAAAGGGTTTTATGGCGCGGAGTCGAAGGACCCCGGCGATGCTTGTGGGCAGGTGCTCTTCGGAGCTTTCCGGCCACAGACTACAAGGGAAATAAAAAAGTCACAGCCTCCGACTGGAGCGACCTGTCCCGGCTTGCCGTGGAAGCGAACTGGGAGGGACCTGCTGTTCTTTCACCCGCTACACGGTCCTGAATGGGAAACCCACCCCACCCTTTGTCATCCCGAGCCGATGACCTCGCCTTCGGCGAGGTCATGAAGCCGAGGGATCTGCAGTGCGCCCGTACATCTAACGAAGCTAAATAACAGCAACCTAACCGACCCGGCGAGGAACTAAACCGGCACCGGTTGGCTGCTATTTACGTTGACATGCGTGAGCCACCCATAGCGGTCCGGCCGCAGCCCATGGGCAATTCCCAGGTACTCCTCGGAGAGTTGCTTGCTGATCGGCCCAACCGTGCCATCGCCAATGGTAATGCGATCCACCGAGCGGATAGGATGCACTTCAGCCGCGGTTCCCGTGAAGAACGCCTCGTCTGCGATATACAGCAGTTCGCGCGGCATCGCCTGCTCCACTACTGGAATCCCCAGATGGCGAGCCATCGTCAGTACTGAATCGCGGGTGATCCCGGAGAGCACTGAATTCGCCAAAGGCGTGGTGTAGATAACCCCATTCCGCACCACAAACAGATTCTCCCCCGATCCTTCCGACAGGTTGCCGAATACATCGAGAGCGATCCCTTCCGAGTACCCATTGCCATCCGCCTCCATGCGGATGAGCTGGGAATTCAGATAATTGCCTCCCGCCTTAGCCAGCGCCGGCATCGTATTCGGGGCCAGCCGGCTCCAGGAAGAGATGCACACATCCGCTCCCTCATCTCCGGCCACGTACTTGCCCCACGAGTAGTTGGCAATGAACACTTCGATCGGAGTGCCCTTGGGGCTAACGCCCATTTCTCCGTAGCCGCGCAGTGCGATCGGCCTTATGTAGCATGGAGCGACGCCGTTGCTCTCCACCAGGCCTACCACTGCACTCGATAGCTGCTCCAGCGAGTACGGCAGGGGCATGCGATAAATCTTGGCCGAATCCAGCAGTCGCTGCATATGTTCAGGAAGGCGAAAAATGGCCGCGCCCTGCGGTTGCGCGTAGCAGCGAATTCCTTCAAAAACCGACGAGCCATAATGCACGACGTGACTCATCACATGGATCTGGGCCTTCTCCCACGGAACTAAATTCCCGTTGTGCCAGATCTTGGCGGTTGGCTGGATAGGCATCGACAACAGCTCCCTTCAAATCAAATTCCGATTATAACTGCCG
>DASRRN010000176.1:0-9212 GCA_035695685.1 Acidobacteriaceae bacterium
GCCTGTGAAAATGAGTAAAGGGTGCAGGGTTTGTGCTGCCTGGAAGGGTACGGCCTTTAGGGCGTGTGTGAGAACTCTGCTCTAAGTCCCGAAGGGACGTCTGAACTTAGCCCAGGACGACAGTCCTAGGTTAACCGAAAAAGCCGGACTAGTCCCGCCAGGGACGGCTGAAACCTGGTCCCCTGTGTTCAGCCGTCCCTTACGGGACTGGTCGGATTGCTTAGATCTACCCAGCGTCCTGGGCTAAGGTCAGACGTCCCTTCGGGACTTAGAGCAGAGTTCTCACACACGCCCTAAAGGCCGTACCCTTCCAGGCAGCACAAACCCTGCACCCTTTACTCATTCTCACAGGCGCTCTACCCAGCCCCTAATGTGATCAGAAAGGTGCGCGGCCTCGGCGGCCCGCAGGTTTGCACTACCTTCCCCCACACGCGGCGGTATTCTCGGATCATGAGTTCGCAGACATTGGCGCGTCCTAAAAGGTCAGGAACCAACAACAGAAAAAGAAAGGCGGCCGGCTGGGTGGCTTGGTGGCCTCTGCTGGCAGGGATCGCGATCACCTTCGCAGCGGTAAAGATGGCGGAGATCCTGCCTCTGATGGGTGCGGATGGCTTGCTCCGGCTGAAGCTGCTTTACCCCTATGCGCTGCTGCTCAAGCAGCCCCAGCTCGGCCTCTCCGAACCGACGAGCAACCACTGGTCGCAGATCATGTTGTATTCGCAATGGGCCCTCTACGGCCTGTATGTAAGTGTAGCCATGAGGTGGAAGTCGCTGTGGGTGGCATTGATGCAGGTCGCGGCGATCCATCTGCTGGGCTTCGCCACGCTGTGGATACTGGCGCACGCGTAGGCGCACGGAGACAGGCCACAGTGACCACCGAGCTGGTGAAGATCATCGAGTGCCCTCGCGATGCCTGGCAGGGCATGCCGCAACACATTCCTGCAGAGGTCAAGGCAGATTACCTGCGCGCTCTTGTCCGCGCCGGCTTCACACATATTGACGCTGTCTCTTTCGTCTCCCCCGCCGCAGTCCCGCAAATGGCCGATTCGGAGCGCGTCTTGGCCTTACTGGGCCCAGTCAGCGCTGTGGAGATGATTGGCATCGTGGTCAACCAGCAAGGCGCGGAGCGGGCCATTGCGGCCGGAACAGTAAGCACTTTAGGGTTTCCCTATTCCCTCTCGGCCACGTTCCTTGAGCGCAACCAGAGACAGACACTGCTGCAGGCACGCCAAACGCTCGAAAGGATAAGCGCGCAGGCGATGGAAGCCGGCTTGGGCATGGTGGCCTATCTGTCGATGGCCTTTGGCAATCCCTATGGGGACCCCTGGCAGCAAGAGGACGTGATCACTGCCTGCCATACGCTGAAAGAACTGGGCCTGACGGAGATCTCGCTGGCCGACACGGTCGGTGTGGCCACACCGGGACAGATCAGTTCGCTGCTGGATGCAGTGCTCGCAGAGGTCCCCGGGCTTGAGCTGGGGGCCCACTTGCACGCTAGCCCCCAGCAGGCCCCGGAGAAGGTAGCAGCGGCGTACCGGGCGGGCTGCCGGCGTCTGGACATGGCCTTGGGTGGACAGGGCGGGTGTCCCTTCGCCCAGGATGCGCTGGTGGGCAATGTGCCGACCGAGGCAGCCATCACCAAGCTGAGCAACCTGGGTGCGAACCTCCCTCGCCTTGGCCCATTGGACGAGTTGCTAGCCATGGGCCGCTCCATCAGCAATCGGTTCGGTAACGTGGCAGGCTAAAGCATTTTCACTGTGAATGTGGGGCCAGCAGCTATAAAAGCATTGAGGAGCATCGAGAACCGTGGCCATCCATTACGCAACGCTCGAAATCAAGGAAGCGGACGGCATCCACACCATTACCCTGAACCGGCCCGAGCGCAGAAATGCCTTGAACCCGCAAATGATTGCGGAGCTTACGCATGCGCTTGGCGAGTCGGCGACCTGCTCATGCGGCGTCGTGGTGCTGACCGGCGCCGGACCCGCCTTCTGTTCAGGCATGGACTTGGAGAATCTCAAGTCACTCACCGATGAGCGCCCGGAGGATCAACGGGCGGACGCCGAAGCCACCATGTGGATGATGCGCCGGCTGTACGAGCTGAATAAACCAACCATTGCCGCAGTCAATGGTCCAGCCATTGCAGGGGGCACAGGACTTGCGACCTTATGTGACTTTACCCTCGCCGCGCCACAGGCCAGGTTTGGTTACACGGAGGTAAGAATCGGTTTCATTCCCGCCATCGTCTCCGTATTTCTGCTGGAGATGATTGGCGAGAAGAAGGCCAAAAGTCTGCTTCTCTCGGGCAGGATCCTGAACGCCGACGAAGCACTCGCGCAGGGGTTGGTGACCGAAGTGGTGGCGGAGGGCGAGCTGATGTCACGCGTGCGTGGCCTGGCAGAACTGTTACTCCGGAACAGTCCGGAATCGATGAGCGCGGTAAAAAAACTGCTGGCCTCTTTCGCCAAGGAACGCCTCGATCGCGATCTGACACGCGCAATGCGTTGGAATGAAAAGATCCGCAACAGTCCCGACTTCCACGAAGGATTAAGCGCATTTCTGGAGAAACGCGATCCGGTGTGGCAGCGCAAGCAGAAATAGAGTCCAACTTTTCCAGCAGAAATTGCGGCAACGAATCTCGATCTATTCGCTTTCCGGGTATCATTTGCGGGTATGCCAAATAAAGTGCGTTGGGGAGTTTTGAGCACGGCTGGGATCGGGGTTAAGAAAGTCGTGCCGGCCATGCGAAAGGGTGAGTGGGTTGAGGTGAGTGCGATTGCCTCACGCGACCTCCACAAGGCTGAAGAAGTGGCCCGCGCTCTGGGTATCGCGAAAGCTTATGGCTCGTATGAAGAGCTGCTTGCCGACCCTCAGATTGAAGCAGTCTACAATCCGCTGCCGAACCAGCTTCATGTTCCCTGGTCGATCAAGGCTGCCGAGGCGGGAAAGCATGTTCTGTGCGAGAAGCCAATCAGCATGACGGTTGCCGAAGCCAGAAACCTGCTCGCAGTGCAGCAGCGCACCGGGGTAACGATTGGCGAAGCCTTCATGGTCCGCACTCATCCCCAGTGGCTGCGCACACGGGAGCTGATTGCGTCCGGCCGCATCGGCGCATTGCGTTCCATCCAGGGCTTCTTCAGCTACTTCAACACCGACCCTAAAAACATCCGCAACATTCCTGAGTGCGGCGGTGGGGCGCTCATGGACATCGGGTGCTACCCCATCAACACCTCGCGTTTTCTGTTCGGGGAAGAGCCGTTGCGGGTGTCAAGTGTGCTGGAGAAATGTCCCACGTTCCAAGTGGACCGGTTGACCTCGGCCATACTCGAGTTCCCGTCGGGGCACGCGACGTTTACCTGTAGCACGCAGCTTGTCCCGTATCAACGAATGCAGGTGTTGGGGACGAAAGGCCGCATCGAAATCGAAATCCCCTTTAATGCTCCCAATGACCGGCCATGCCGGCTTTTCATCGACGACGGGCGGGATCTCGTGGGAGGCGGTATCACCGTAGAAACCTTCCCTATCTGCGACCAATACACGATTCAAGGTGACGTGTTTTCCAGAGCCGTGCGGGAAGGCACTCCAGTGCCCGTTCCCCTTACGGACGCGATCAAGAACATGGCGGTGATCGAAGCGGTTTTTCGTTCTGCGGAATCGGGCACCTGGGAGAGGCCTCAGACGTAATCTCTCCGGAACCCTGGTAATCCATTTGTAACCGTATTTGATCGGTTACGTTCTACCAGGTTTAGAGTTCATCCTCACGGGTAACTTCCGATGCTTCATCCCAGGCTTCGGAATCGCCTATTTCCCGCTCCAGCTCTTCGGCATTCAGATGAGGCTCATCCAGAACTTCGCGGGCCGGGTCCGGCAACTTTTCACTATCACTCACGGCAGACGTCACTCCGTAAAGCTGATTTTTGAGCCTAACACAGCTGGCCGGGACGATGATTTAGTTGTTTAATTCGATAAGGTCTATTGCGAAAACGCCGGGGTCCGGCACTTCATGAAATTGTTGAATTTTCTGGTAGAGAGCTTCGTGGGGGCCTTTGGCATAACCAAACCGAAGCCGGAACAGCAGCGCACGGTGGCTCTGATGCTGGGCGGCTTTCTGCTGATTTTCTTTGCTGCGATGGCCAGCCTGATCCTCTGGATGCTGTTCGGCGTCCAGCGTTAGAGCAGTTTCGCAATTACTGTGGTCTGATAAAGATCGCGAGGTGTGGTTTTCCTTGGAAGAAAACCACGAAAAGGCCAATAGCTTCGGTCTACACCAATTGCGAAACAGCGATAACCCGCCAAGGATCTTGAACCTGACGTCTTGTTGTGGACTGACGAAAGCCCGGAGTGTACCCACATCGCGCAAGAAACGAGAGCGATGTGGATACTCAAAGGCTGGTCACACGGCGAGAAATGCAGCCTCCGGGCTCGCCGTTATTTACCCGCGAGCGCCTCGGTAACCGGGGTGGTCGCAGGCACCGTCCCGGCTGCTTTTTTGTGCAGCTGATGATGGAGGCAATAGAGCGCAAGCTCGAGTCGGTCAGAGACGCCAAGCTTGTCATAGACCTTGCGCAGATAGTTCTTGATTACCTGCTCAGTCGTACCGAGCTGGTAAGCAATTTCCTTGTTGCGCTTTCCCTGCGTAATGCAGGTGATGATGGCCAGCTCCTTAGGTGAAAGGCGCGGCTGGGTGCGAGGGCTGGTCAACGCAGTCGCCTGCGACCGATATGCCTCGATGACCCAATTGATCGACTGGTTGTCGATCCAGGTCTCGCCGGCTGCGATCTTGCGCACACACTTGACCAGCAGGTCGGGCGAGATAGACCGGGGGATGATGCCCCGAACACCACGGCGATATAGCTCGACGGTGTTGGATTCATCGTTTTGGGCCGACTGGACAATAATCTTCAGCTGCGGCGCACGCCGCACCAGCTCGGGAATAGCGTCGACCGTGCCCGCGATCAAATTACCCTCGAGCAGGATCATGTCGGTTGGAAAGCGTTGGATGGCGCCGTGAAGTCCGGCCAGAGTGTCAACCTGCGCGATCACACGGATATCGTCTTCGAGCGCAAAAATCTTCCGAATTCCTACCCGGTAGATTGCTTGCGAATCGGCAAGAACGATTCGTATCGCAGCGTTGTCAGCACCCTCGTCGGGTTCGAATGTGCCGTCAGCTGGACCGGCATCGGAGAATTCAGGTTTGGCAGATACCATAAGGTTCAAAGACCAAAATAGCTTCAGTGACTAAAGTGATACTTATCGATAACTGCAGCGACATGCGTCGTCTTTACATCTTCTTTTACATCTGGTGTGCAGCGTACCACGCGACCGGTGCAGTGCAATACAACATCGGTGGGGGTACCCATCGCCTCGGCCGGCATCTTGATGGTGAAGCTCACGATACTGCCCACCACTAAAGACGTTGCGAGTTCAAACAAGACACCGTTGGCGGAAATATTTTCCGTAACCGCCGGAAGGTCTCCCGCTTCGGTGGAAATGGTAATCGGCACGCATAGAGGAAAGCGCACCGCAGCGCGGAGTTCGACTGGACGTTCGGTTACGACTGCGGTAGAGATATCCATGCCCTGATAATAATCAGAACCTGGAAGTACGGGAATCCCCTAAAAAGGCCACCTCCTTCGCCCTCATAGTACTAAAGTTATGCCTCGTAGTGCCTTCGGTTTGACTACTTCACAGGAAATTCTCGCGAAGCGTCTGCCAGACCCCAAAGAACCGAACAACAACCGGTGCGCCCTCGCATTACCTGTGTCCTGGCATATATACTTAGTAATAATCACACAAAAGTTGTAGCAGCCAGGCATCCCCGCGGGTAACATCTGCATACGCGCCACCTGCGCACACAGGAGTTCCAATGAAATTGACTCTGATCCGCGCTCTCACGGTAGCTGGGCTGATCGCTTTGTCCACCTCTGCGCATGCCACGCCGGTGGTTTGGTTCATTTGGTGGGGCTGATCGCTTTGTCCACCTCTGCGCATGCCACACCGGTCCTTTAGCGCCTTTGGTGGTGGGTTCTCCACTGGGCTGAAGAGGCCCCCGCCCCATCTCTTGACGATCTATCAGCCCGCGAAGTAGCATTTACTCACTCTCAGCTCCATCTCTGCTGAGGCGCCGCTCTGATGCGCAATCGGGAACCCGCCAGGCCATTTAGATGAAGCTAGTCTTTGCGAAGCTGGCTGTTCAGAGCTATTCTGCATCTATCAAGGTGCAACATGACTCTGCAAGGGCTATATTCGGCATTCAGTCTTCTAGGCCTGTTAGCAGAGATTACGCTGTTCGTCGTACTCATCGCACGCCGTCAATATAAGGTCTTCCCGGTTTTCACCCTTTACATTGCTTTCGGTCTGCTCAATGACGCGGGCATCGGCGCGCTCATGGTCCTGTACTCAGTCCATGTAGCTCGCTCCATAGCCTTCGGGCTACTGCCGTTGCAATACCTGCTCGAATTGGGCGTTCTTTTCGAAATTGCATGGAATGTTCTACGCCCGGTCCACACCTCGCTACCGCGAGGAAGCGTTCGTGTCTTTATTGGAGCGGTTGCCCTTGCCCTGATGGCTGGCGTTCTTCTGGCTTGGCATCTCGACAACACGGGCAACAAGGTCCAGGACGTCAAGGTCCCCCTCGACCTCACGGTGGGTTTGCTGCGAATGATGATATTTGTGGCTACAGCCGCCTTCGCCCAGTTGCTGGGCATCGGTTGGAAAAATAAGGTTTTGCAGCTGGCCACGGCTCTCTCCTTTTACAGCGCGGTGGATTTGATCGTGAGCCTGGTGGAGCGCTACTCCGGTGGGTCCAATGAGCTGGAGGGGGTTCGGGTGGTAGCTTTTACACTCGAACTCGGCTTTTTAGTGTGGGCATTTACAACTAAAGAGGTACGCCGGCGCGAATTCAGTCCACAAATGGAACAGTTTTTGGGTACACTTGCTGGGCGGGCAAAGCTCGCACGTACGGCGCTGGTACGGATGCAGGTGAAATAAAAACATGATATTGCCGCTGCTACAGGTAATACTTACTGCCCTTTTAATTGCCTACGCCGGAATGTGGCGCCGGCAACAGATGAAGCGTCGTGCCAAGACCTGGGACGGGATCATCAGCCAGTTGCGTTGTAACGACTGGGGTATCGAAGAAATCTCCGAACGGTTTCTCTACAAGAGCGAAGTCCAGGTGACCACGAAAGATGTGTGGCAGCGCATTCAGGGCTCCAAAGGGCTGTGGGCAATGTATAAAAATTCCCCGGTCCTCGTTCAGCTGGCAGATTACGCCGCTGAGCACGGTGAAGGCGTCGATCAGGAGATGCTCGAAGGCTTGCGCAGTGACGCTTTTCAAATCCGGCTTTGTGTGTTATTAGCTCTCGGACAGTACGTGGTTTCTGCATCCTCGGTTGGTGCTGCGGTGAATGCCCACCGCGCCGTGGCGACCTACAGCTCAATGCTGGTCCGGCTCACAGCCTTCATCCAGGAATATTCAACCCCTCTCTTCCCCAGTTATCTGGACGCTGTCGCCTAGAATATGGCCCCGTAGCCACTGGCTTTGCGCTGACTGGAAACTTGCGCAATGCGCTCGATCCGGCGATACTTGATTATTGGGAAGGTGAGCCCGAAGTCAGTTGGCCGGCCCACCCATCGCGATCCCAAACCCACCCGGATTTCACTCCATCAGGGAAGAGTTTCTGAAAGGATTTACGCCTGTGTTGATGATTCGTCTGGCTCGCTTCGGTGCACGGAAGCAGCCCTATTATCGTGTTGTTGTGATTGAGAAAGACCGCGCCCGCAACGGCCGGTCGATCGAGGTGGTGGGCACGTACAACCCACGCACCAACCCGGCCACCGTCGATTTGAAGCGTGAGCGCATCGAACACTGGACCAACAACGGAGCACAACTCTCCGAACGCGTAGCCAAGCTGCTGGCGGCTTACAGCCCCGCCGCCACCGCGGCATAAAACTCTCTGGACACAACCACCGCAAAAGCGGTTTAATGCTCGGTCATGAAGGAACCCAGCCATCGCCTGTTTATGAAGTACTTCAGGCTGGCAGCAGATTGCTGAGACAATCCTGCATTTGTTGGGTCTTTAGAGGCCGGTACGATGATGCAAGACACGAATCAGGACAACATGCAGCAACTAGTCGCAGAAATCGCCAGGGCCCTGGTTGACGACCCGCAAGCAGTAGAGGTGCAGGCTGTAGCCAGGGATGAGAACACGGTGCTACGCCTGCGCGTCGCCTCTGCGGACGTGGGCAAGGTAATCGGCAAACAGGGTCGAACCGCACGCTCCATGCGTACGATTCTGAGTGCGGTGAGCATGAAGCTGCACCATCGCTACACGCTCGACATACTCGAAGAAGACGAGGCCGGAAGGCCGGCCGACTCCTAAGGCGGTTGCACGATTACCGGTCCAGTCTGGCCTCAGAGAAGCGAGCCTTTTCTTTGTGAAAAGCCCTGTCCGGCTGCGGAAGAACTCAACTATTTGAAGGGTACGGCCTTTAGGCCGTACATAACTACTTTGAAATGAATCCGGCTTTAGCCGCTGAGGGTACGATTTCCCCGCAGGAGAGACTTTTTCCTCAGCCTCTGGTCCCGGGAACCGCATGACCGCTTCCCCTGAAACGTGGGTGCTGCTTGCCCGCATCGTGCGCCCGCAGGGCCGTCAGGGCGAGGTGCTGGCGGATATCTTTACCGACTTTCCAGAACACTTCACCCGGCGCAAGCGGCTATTTCTTCGTTCTCCAGGCGCCCGTGTCGATGCTATGCAGGAAGCTAAGGTGGAGTCGCATTGGCTCCATAAGGGACGCGTGGTGCTGAAATTTTCCCAGGTGGATTCCATGGTCGAGGCGGAGAAACTCCGCGGATACGAAGTGGTAATTCCGCGCGAAGAGCGCATGCCGCTCGAAGGCGATGCCGTCTATGTGAGCGACCTGCTGGGGGTGAGAGTGATCGACGTAAGCGGTGGGGGCGCCACCGACGCCGGCGAGATCACAGACGTGGAGCCGGAGGGGGCCGGACCGGCCATGCTGGTGATACGCACCCAGGGGGGCGATGAACTGCTCATCCCCTTTGTCCGGGCATACCTGAGGAAGATGGATATCGAAGGCAAACGGCTGGAGATGGATCTGCCCGTGGGCCTGATGGCTGCACAGGCTCCTTCCGGAGACAAAACGGAATAACCGCTATGCGCTTCGACATCGTTACCATCTTCCCTGGA
>DASRRN010000177.1:0-5790 GCA_035695685.1 Acidobacteriaceae bacterium
ACTGGCTTGTCCAGACAACCCATGTGTCGTGCGCTGACGAAGAATAGCCGTGAAACCGTTGTAGTGAGAATATTCGTCGTTCTGGATGGTGCGGATCCTGCCGAAGAGCTGGTTCGGGCGGCGATCATTGATATCTCCTACTGGACCGCCGGGCTGGGGCGAGTTGTTATAAAAGTCGCGGTCAAGATGGATCGCATGGGAGCCCAGATACTGCAACTCCGCGCCGGCTCCTTTCCACAACTCCTGCCCCCACGACAGGTTCCACTGATAGAGCTCCTGAGTTGGCAAGTGCGGGCCCATGGTGACCGCGCTCACATAGGTCCCGGGAGTACCAGCCACCGGAGATTCTGAGGCGGCACCCGGCGTGGGACTGGCGAAAGTCAAAAGGGTGTTTGCCTGACCGCTGTAGGCGACCGACGCAGAAAGCGGATAGTTCTGCGTTGTCAGGGTGTAAGTATTCAGCTGGTTGGCGTTCCAGTAGATGCCAAAGCCGCCTCGAAGTACAGTCGATTCCGTGGCTCGGTACGCGAAGCCAAGCCGCGGCGCCCAATCGTTGTGCGTGGGATCGATGAACTTGAAGCCTGGCGTCGGCTTGAACGTTCCAGGCGTGGTCGCAGTGGACGCCGGGATCAAAGCCGTATCGTCTGCATTCAAAATTCGAGTATACCCGTTCAAACTATAGGGCACAGTCGGCAGTTCGTAGCGTAGGCCATAATTCACTGTGAGCTTTGGCATCACCTGCCAGTTGTCCAGCACGAAGAACCCATCCCGCCATTCACCGATCGATCCCTTGGTGGGAAACACGGGAGTCGTAGACGACTGAGCCAGGCCCAAAACAAAATCGGCCGGCCCATAGCCCGTGCTGGTGTAACCCGTATCTGCGCTGCCAGGAGTTCCGTTGAAGTTGAACAGACCGCGCGCATCGTTTGCCGCTTCGCGGCCGATGGTGAGCTTGCGCAGCTCGAAGCCGGCCATGATATTGTGCCGCCCGCGCGTGTAGCTTAACTCTTCGTAACCGTCGATCGTTCGATCGTCCTGAAACCAGTTGGCGGTCGTGTTTCCCAATGTTGGACCACCGTTGCCGCTGCCCAGCACATCGACATAGATCGATGGTATCCCTGGGTTGCCGTACACCGTGTCGGAATTGAAGCCGGGGATCCCCAGCGCAGTCCCTGCATCCTTAGGCCCGTTGACCGCAAAATAATCGAGGCTGTTGGAGAGAACGGTATTCAAGCCGACGCGAACATCATTCACCAGATTCGGCTTGATGATGCGGGTATAGCCGATGGCGTAGTTCCTCGAATTCGTCGGGCCGTAAGACGCGTTGGTGGGAAAGTTAGCGCCGCCCACGACATTAATATCCTGCCAGTGGTAACGAAGAAAAATACGATCCTTGTCGCCAATGTTCTCGTCGATGCGATCCAGGGTCTGGGTAATCGCCAGGTTGGCGGGGAAACTGTTTTGTAGATTGTTTTGCACCCCGCTGAGATTGGGCAGGGTCATATACGTCTCTAACTTCTGCGAGATCATGCCCGAGGGAGTGTTCAATTCTGAAGCCGGAATTTGATTATTGGGATACACAAGGCCGGTAAATGGGTCCGTGATCGGTACACCGATCGCGGAGAAATCTCCCGTCCTTTCTGCCGCTGTCAGGGACGAAGCAATGCCGGTAGACTGCGATACCTGGTTGAGCTTCTCCCAGGAAGCGAAGAAGAACGTGCGGTTCCGGCCGTTGTACAGTTTCGGAAAATAGACGGGACCGCCAAGATCGAATCCATACTGGTTGTAATGGTTGATCAGCTTAGGACTGCCAGGTGCGTCAAAGAAGTCATGCGCATTAAAGACAGTATTCTGAATATAGTCGTAGACTGCTCCATGCAAATCATTAGTTCCTGACTTGCTGACCAGGTTGACGTGCAACCCCAGGTAAGAACCATACTGCGCCGGGTAATTCCCGCTTTGCATCTGCACTTCAGAGATCATGTCAGAGCTTGGGCGCGCCGGCGCCGTGGTGATCAGGTTATTCATGATCGAAACACCGTCGAGCGTCATGCTGCTCTGAATTTCACGCTGGCCGGCGCCGATGAAGTCCTCTCCAGGCGGCACGTTGGAATAGCCTGACGAAGGTCCGATGGTGACGTTGGACGCGGTCGCAGCAATCTCCAGAGCGTTATGCCCCATGAGTGGCAAATCCTGTACCGCCTTGGTATCGAAGGTTTCGCCCAGTGTCGCGTCGTCGGTCGGAATCGGCGGGGTAGATGCCGAGACCGTAACCGTCTGCGTCTCAGACCCCGCCTTGAGCGAGAAGTCCGTGCGTATCGCCTGATCAACGGGCACGATTGTGCCCGTCTTCGTTACCTTGCTAAAGCTTGGCTGCTCGACGGTGATGTCATATGTGCCCGGAGGAATGAACTTGATCGAATAGTAGCCTTGTTCGTTGGTCGTGCCCGGATAAACCACACCCGTGGATTCTTCCACTGCCGTCACCTTGGCTCCGGCGACCGCACTGCCGGATGAATCCAACACAGTTCCCACAAGGGCGGTATTATTTGCCACCTGAGCCTGCAGCAAAGGAGCAAAAGCCACCATACCTATTACCAATACCAATGGATGGAGAAGCAGACGTTTCATTTTTTGAGCTCCCTTCAGTTTGGGACGCAAACGAATCTGCGGCCGGTGGGAAACTTATGATGTACGCAGCGCTTTCGCTCTGCGAGTATGTCGAAAACAACTGGCCTACCTAAAACCGAACGAATGATCGCGCTTCCTGAAACCTTCCCTCCACGACTTAGAGTAAGGAAAGACCTGCGCCGCAAAATCGTGGCAGGCAACGCG
Organism: Acidobacteriaceae bacterium; assembly: GCA_035695685.1. GTDB lineage: Bacteria > Acidobacteriota > Terriglobia > Terriglobales > Acidobacteriaceae > PALSA-350. The sequence goes on from DASRRN010000177.1 coordinate 2,836, forward strand.
TGAACCGCATCTCTCCAAAAAGCGGAGAGTCTCACCCGCGTCGAGGTCCCTACAGCGTGGGGGTTCGCAGTGCAAAGGTTAAGAGGATTGCACTACAGGAACAACAGGCTGTCATCAGGCTGTTGCCATGCCCATATATAGGACATTTGCCCTATATATGGGGGCTTCTACAGGAGAAACCGCAGATCTCTCCACTCCGCTACGCTCCGGTCGAGATGACAAATTTGTTTACGAGGTTGGGATGGTTTCTCCATGGAAAAGGGGGGCATCTCCTAGCCACAAATTTGTCATCTCGACCGGAGCGTACCCGGGTTTCCTGCCGCACGGCCCCGGACATGGCCACCTGTGCGGCTTTCGTTAAGGAAAGCCGCATTAAGATCGCCAACGCCACCAAACTCAACAGGAAATCCGGGGTAGCGGAGTGGAGAGATCTGCGGTTTCTCCTCCAGTTCTCACGCAAACTCTAAGGCCCAGATCTTAGTCGGGCCTCATCGGCCCCACTGAAGTCGTGTCCTAATACAAAACCAAACTCAGTTGAAATTCCTACCCTTCGTTCCTGAAATGTAGAAACTCCGAATATAGTACGCTTGCCTAAATGCCGGGGGAGCTTCAGTAAGGGTCCTATTCCCAGTGCACCATCCCGCGCTGGATGGCACAGATGGCGGCCTGGGTCCGGTCGCGAACGCCCATTTTATCCAGCACGCTGCTCACATGGATGCGCACCGTTTTCTCCGCAATGCGCAGCTGCTGAGCGATGTCACGGTTGCTTTGCCCGCGGGTAATGCAGGTAAGTACTTCATGCTCGCGAGGAGTCAGCTCCACCAGCGATGTCCGCTCTGCCAGACGGTCGCGAGCGACCGGTGGAAGATAGCGCAAGCCCTTATGCACAGCAACAATGGCTTCCACCAACTCTTCTCCGCTCGCATTCTTGTTCAGGTAGGCCATGGCGCCGTTGCGGATGGCGCGATAAATATCCTCGCTGCCCTCATAGTTGCTGAGCACTGCGATCTTGGCCGTCTTGCATAACTTGCGAATGGCTACAATGGCATCGAATCCGTTGACGCCGGGCAAACGGAGATCCATGACCGTAACGTCAGGCGAGCACTGGCGGTACAGTTCAACGCCGCTCGCTCCGTCGCTTGCCTCACCCACAATCACGATGTCATCGCGCCCGCTCAAGACAGAGCGTAAGGCCATCCGCGCGAGATAGTGATCTTCAATCAGAATTACCCGGATGCCCAATTGTGTCATCCTCCCTGCACTTGCATGCGAAAGGGTACATGGACCAGTATCTCGGTGCCGTTCCCAGTCGATGTCTCTACCCGCAGGTTTCCACCTAGCTTGCGGGCACGTTCCTCCATAACAGGAATTCCAAAGTGGCCATATAACGCAGCAAGCTTGTCTGACGCGCGAAAGCCGCATCCATCATCCTTGACGGATAGACTTAGCCAGTCAGCGTGGTATCGCAGATGAACAGAGATCATGTTCGGCAAAGCATGGCGGAGTGCGTTCGTCACCGCCTCCTGCCCGATGCAGACAAGATGATGAACGGAACCTGGACCCAGGGGAACTTCCTGTCCCTCCACCTGGAGCCGCATATCGACTCCCTCCTTGGCACTCAATGCGGTCAACGCGTTCGACAAGGCGCTGGAGAGCGGTCCCGTTGCTTCTTCATTTTCTCGTAAGTCCCAAAGGATGCGGCGAGCCTCGGCCTGGCAGTGCCGAACCATGTTTCTAGCCAGTCCACAGGCCTTCGCTGCCGCACTCGTCTCGCTGCCGAGTAGACGCGCCGTCGTCTCCATCTGCCACGCGATGGCGGCAAAACCGGCCATCAACGTGTCGTGCCATTCCCGCGCGATTCGATTGCGCTCCTCGAGCACCACCCCGAGCTCTCCCTTGGCGCGAGCCAACCTCCAACGGAACAGGCGCACAGCAGCCACGGCGGCCATTACGCAAAGCAGCACGTAAAACCACCAGGCCTGGTAAAAATACGGCTGCTGATGAACGTCAATGCTGGCAACCTTATCGTTCCATGCCGAACCTGCATTGCGCGCGTCCACGAGAAATTGATAATGACCGGGAGGAAGTTTTCGATAATGTGCGGCCCTGTAGCGGGTCACCGTCCAATCGCGGTCATACCCATCAAGCTTGTAGCGGAACTCCATCTGCGCCGGATTCGCCAGATTTTGCGAATTGAACTGAAAGACCAGATCTTCCAGGCCCGGGGATAGCTCCAAGCGGCTGCTAACATCCACGCTGGCGTCGCCCAATAAGACCCCCGTCAACTGCGCCGGATGTGCGGCCTCAGGAACCACCCCTTCGGGATCGGTATGAACCAGACCTTTGGCGGTGGCAAACCACAGGCTGCCATCCTTCGCTCGAATGGAGTGTGGTTGCGCTACTCCAAGACACTCGCTGCTGGGCATGCCGTCAGCCTTGCCCAGTAAGACGTAATCCAACGTCTTTCGTTTCTGTTGCGCCAGTTCTTCAAGGTGCTGTCGTTGCACTCGGACGATACCGTGTGAAGTGGCCATCCACAGAAATCCCTGTCCGTTATCGAGTACCGAAAAAATGGTGTAGTCCACCATCCCGTTCATCGTATCCAGATGAAATGGATGGTCGCCTTTGAGCCAGTCGAGTCCTCCACCCTTGGTGCCCACCCACACGTTTCTGGCATTGTCGATAGAGATGGAGAGCACGTAGGGATGAAAAAGACCTTCCACCATGCGAACCTTGTCGCCCAGCACGCGATAGAGTCCGGCTGACGTGCCCACCAGAATGGACCCGTCATCGTTCTGCGCCAGGCAGGTGATCAGTTTGTCTTTCAGCAGGAGTATGCCTTTGTTCTTCGCCGGAACCCCGTCTGCGTAGTGCAGCAATCCGGTGTATGTACCCACCCAGAAGCCACCTTGTTTGTCACTTAGGAGGGCACTCACGGCATCGGTGAGCGTTTCA
>DASRRN010000178.1:0-3260 GCA_035695685.1 Acidobacteriaceae bacterium
CAGCCAGATCCACGTGCTCCCGGCCCATGATGTAGGGCGGAAGAAAACGCACGACGGTCTCGCTGGTGCGATTGATAAGAATCCGCCGCTCGAGCATTTTGGCCACGATACGCTTGGCCAAATCGGCTGAGTTCATCTCCATCGCCAGCATCAAGCCCATGCCCCGCACATCGATCACGCTCTCGTGCTTCGCTGCCAGATCATGCAGCTGGCGCTTGAAGTACGCGCCCGTCTCCTGGATATTGCTCAGCAAACCTTCCTGCTCGATCGCGTCGATGATAGCGACGGCCACTGCGCAGGCCAGCGGACCGCCGCCGAACGTTGTCCCGTGCAGCCCGGGATGGATGGCGCGCGATGCTTCCTCCGTACAAAGCATGGCTCCCAGCGGCAAGCCGCCCGCCAGCGGCTTGGCCAACGTTGTGATATCCGGCCGAATTCCAAATTGCTGGTAAGCAAACCATTTGCCGGTACGCCCCAGGCCGGATTGAATTTCGTCCGCGATGAGCAAGGCGCCGGTTGATTGTGTGAGCTCGCGAGCGGCCGCAAAAAATTCCTGCGACACCGGCCTGATGCCGCCCTCGCCCTGGACCGGCTCAATCAAAATCGCGCAAACCTCGTTCGAAAAGCTTGCCCGCAGATGATCCACATCATTGAAGCGCACAAACTCCACACCCGGCACCAGAGGCTGGAACGGCTCGCGGTACTTATCCTTATGGGTCGTGGACACTGAACCCATGGTGCGCCCATGGAAACTGTTTTCCAGTGCCAGAAACCTGATCCCCATGGCGTGGCCTTCGCTCCGCTTCATCGCCGAGTATGCGCGCGCCAGCTTCATCGCCGCTTCCCAGGCCTCCGTGCCGCTGTTGCAGAAAAAGGCGCGGTCGAGGCCGGTTCTCTCCGTCAGCCGCATGGCTAACTCAGCCTGGCCTTCATGGAAGTACAGGTTGGAGATATGCACCAGCCTGCGGCTTTGGCGGTTGATTGTCTCCACCACCGCGGGATGTCCATAGCCCAACGCGTTGACGCCAATTCCGCTCAGCAGGTCGAGATACCGTTCTCCCTTGTCGTCAATCAGGTACATGCCAGCCCCGTCGACAAAAAGAATCGGATTGCGTTCATAGGTAGGAAGCAGCAGTTTCGCCTCTGCCGCCTGGATTGCTTCGAGCTTCATGCCACCATCACCTCAGTCCCTTGAAGTACTCTCGTCGAACACAGATCGGGTAATACTGCGGCCGCGTCCGCAGGCAAAATACGAACCCGCTTAACACCGGCCAGCAACGCCTCCCGGCAGGCGCTCAGTTTGGGCAGCATGCCTCCGCTGATGACAGCATCCTGCGTAAGCCCGGCAATCTGATCCACACTTAGCCAGCGCATCACCTCGCCGTTCGATCCTCTAACACCCGGCACATCGGTCAGAAAAACCAACGCATCGGCTTTGCAGGCAGCGGCGCACGCCGCCGCCATCTCGTCCGCGTTGATGTTGTAGTATTCGCCGTCAAAACCCAGTGCCAGGCTAGAGATCACGGGCACCGCGCCCATCTTCCAGATGGCATCGAGCCAACGCGTATCAGAGGCCACGATCTCGCCTACGAAGCCCAGGTCCGGCGTGGTGCGTTTCTTTCGCGCGCGAAAAATCAACCCATCTCCACCCGAAAGGCCTACGCCTGCCTGACCATGACCGCCGAGCGCTGCTACCAATTCCTTGTTTACGCGGCCGCCCAGAACCATGAGCGCGGCATCACGGGTCTCCGCATCAGTGATACGCAAACCGGCGATAAACTCACTCTGCTTGCCCATCTGCTTCAGGGTCCTGGTCAGCGCAGCGCCGCCGCCGTGTACCACAGCGACCTGGTTGCCGTCCTGCGCGAGGACGGCAATCGCACGCGCGCAGCCGTGAAGCAGGCCGTTATCTTCCAGCGCGGAACCACCGAGTTTGACCACGAATTTCATGCCAGCCCCTCCGCTTCGTCCCATCCGCACATCAAATTCATATTCTCGACTGCTTGCCCGGCCGCGCCCTTCAGCAGGTTGTCCAAACAGGAGACCACGATACATCGGCGTCCGTCCTTCGCCAGCTTGAACCCAATGTCGCAATAATTGGTGCGCACCGAGTACTGGATCTGCGGCAGGTGACCGAATATGCGCACCATTGGGCTTGAGGCGTAAAACGTTCGGAAAAGGTCGTCCACCGCGGCCGCTTCCTTCTTCTCCCGAAAGGTCACATAGGTGGTCGAGAGAATGCCCCGCGGAATCGGCAGGAGGTGGGGCGTAAAAGTCATCTGCGACTCCTCCAGGTTCAGCTGTTCCAGCATCTCTCCCATGTGCCGGTGGCCAAAAACCGCGTAAGCGGAGAGATTGTCCGCGGCATACATAAAGTGCGTGGTCGCGCTTGGTGCCTTACCCGCGCCCGAAACGCCCGATTTTGAGTCACAGATGATTCCCCGATCCAGATCCACCCAGCCGGCAGATAGCACCGGCTTCAACGCCAGAATGATCGATGTGGCGTAGCATCCCGGGTTGGCCACCAGTTGTGCATTACGAATGCACTTGCGATGCAGTTCCGGCAACCCATAGACGCTCCCCGTCTGGACTCGCTCGGCTAACATGGCATCTTCGTCGTGAAAGCCGTAGATGGCACGATTTTCGCCCGCCCGCAACCGCCAGGCCGCACTTAAGTCCACGACCCGCAATCCGTGCCCCAGCGCTTCCGGCACCCAGCTCCGCGATTGCGCATGCGGTGTTGCCAGGAAGAGCAGCTCTACCCCACGCTTTTTCAGTAATTCCCAGGAGAAGGGTTCAACAAGCAGCTCGGCGCTCCCGTTGTTGTCGGCCAGCTGAGGATGCATGTCAGTCAGCCGAACCGGCTCTGCATCGCGGCCGACAAAAACCGGCGGCCGGCCCTGCAAGGCAGGATGACGCAGCAGCAGGCGCGCCAACTCCATGCCGGCATAGCCGCTCACTCCAGCAACCGCGGTTTGTATTCCATCATTGCGCATTAGCCAATCATCGTTTCCAGGCGATCTCGCAACAGGGTTGCCCGCTTTTGGTCTGGACAAATGATCAGAACGGTATCGTCCCCGGCGATGGTCCCCACGACTTCCGGCCAGTCTTCGCCGTCAATTGCCAGGGCGACCGGCTGCGCGCTCCCGCTAGTGGTAATCAGCACTAGCTGATTGATCGCCTGTTTTACCCGCAAGCCGAAACTGTTCAGCATCTCGGCGGTCTGGGGCAGATCGTCCTCTTCTTCAAGCGCCACGCCG
>DASRRN010000179.1:0-4431 GCA_035695685.1 Acidobacteriaceae bacterium
CAAGAAACATGATTGAGCCTGTCCCGGCCTGCCGTGGGTCCCGCAGGGACGGCTGAAGGAGGATTGCGTCGCGGCCCATTTTCAGCCGTCCCTTCGGGACTGAATTTCTAAATCCCGGTTCTCCCACATGCCCTAAAGGGCGTGCGCGGAGCATTCGCCAAACCATACGTCGAACTCCCCCAGCCTGCTTACAGCCTTGCTTTTGTTTATCGGCAAGGATTGGCATTGATCTACTCATGCCGGACCCGAGGCTGGCGGAATACAGGTATTTCTCCTCGATGACTCATCTTCGAGCGGGCCAAGCCGATGGGAGGAACAGCAACGGAGGAATAATATGCCGTTGGCGACTAAAGCGGCCGGCCGCGACTCCCTCAGCGCCGGGATTCAGCATCACCTGCGTTATTCAGTGGGAAGCTGGAGCGGTATCCCCTCTAAGCATGACATACTGCAGGCTTTGGCTTACACGGTTCGGGCCAGGTTAATCGACGGACTGATCGCCACCGAAGAGCGTCGTCGACGCTGCAGGGCCAAGCGTTTGGTTTATCTTTCTGCGGAATTCCTCATTGGCCAATCGCTGCGCAACAATCTTTTCAACCTTGGCCTTCTTGAGGAGGCAGAGGAAGCAACCAGACAACTGGGCTTTGATCTGCGCGAGATCGCCGATACCGAGGCTGACGCGCCTCTTGGTAATGGAGGCCTCGGCCGCCTTGCCGCATGCTTCCTGGAATCCCTCGCTACACGCGGAATGCCGGCCTATGGATTCGGCATCAACTATCAGTTTGGCTTATTCAAACAGGAGATTGATGACGGTTTTCAGAAAGAAAAAGCCGACCAGTGGCTGAGCGATAACTCTCCCTGGCTGATTGAGCGATCCGCAGAGACCTGCACCATACCACTCTATGGACGTATCGAACATGAGCTCGCCAAGGACGGCACTTACAACCCGATGTGGGTCGATTGGCAGATCATCCTTGGTGTCCCCTACGACCTGCCGGTAGTCGGGTTCGGCGGCCATACTGTCAACTACCTCCGCTTGTACTCGGCGCGCGCCTCAGACGAGTTCGATATGAAAATTTTCAACGGGGGAGACTATCTTCGTGCGGTTGAAAACAAGATCAAGATGGAGACCGTTTCCAAGGTACTGTATCCGTCTGATACAGCGCCGGCCGGCAAGGAACTCCGCCTGGTGCAGGAATACTTCATGGTGGCTTGCGCCTTGCGAGACGCCGTCCGCGACTTTCATAGAGAGAATCCGGGTGGCAGCATGGAGCGGCTTCATGATTCTGTGACCTTTCAAATGAACGATACCCACCCGTCGCTGGTGGTTGCGGAGTTGATGCGGATTTTGGTTGACGAGCATGCCATGGCTTGGGAGGCCGCGTGGACAGTGACTCAGGCAGCCTGCGCTTACACCAATCACACGCTCTTGCCCGAGGCGCTTGAAAACTGGCCGGTAGACCTGCTTGACCGGGTACTACCCCGCCACTTGCAGCTCATTTATGAAATAAATCGACGGTTCCTGGCCCGCGTGGAAGAGAAATTCCCGGGGGACTGGGCGCGGTCCGAACGAATGTCCATCATCGGTGAATCGGGGCAGCAGGCGGTACGGATGGCCAACCTGGCGATCGTCGGCAGTCACAGCGTCAATGGTGTCGCGGCGCTCCATTCGCAACTGATCAAGACTCGTTTGGTGCCCGATTTCTATGCGCTATGGCCGGAGCGATTCAACAACAAGACCAATGGTGTTACCCACCGGCGATGGCTGGCCTGTTGTAATCCTTCGCTGGCCGAGTTGATCACCAGGTCGATAGGCGACGGTTGGATTACAAAGTTTGCCGCCATCCGCAGTCTCGAAGTTCAAGCTAGTGAGGAGGCGTTTCAACAGGAATTTCTGCGCATAAAGCGGGAAAACAAAATCCAGCTGGCGACGCTCATCTATGACACGGAACAGGTGCGCGTCGATCCTAATTCGTTGTTCGATGTTCAGGTCAAGCGGATTCATGAATACAAACGGCAACTGTTGAACGCAATGTATGTAATGCATTCGTATCTTGGCCTGGTAGACGAGGGCTGGAAGCCGGTGGTGCCACGTACCCACATCTTCGCCGGCAAGGGGGCGCCAGGTTACACGATGGCCAAGCTCATCATCAAGTTGATCAATAACATCGCTCTGATCGTCAACAAGGATCCCCGAACCAATGGCGTGATGAAGGTTGTGTTCATGCGTAACTATCGCGTGAGTTTAGCGGAGAAGATCATTCCCGCGGCCGATCTGAGCGAGCAGATCTCGACTGCGGGGATGGAAGCCTCCGGAACCGGGAATATGAAATTTGCCATGAACGGGGCTTTGACCATCGGCACGTTGGATGGCGCCAACGTCGAGATTCTGGAAGAGGTGGGCGCCGACAACATCCACATTTTTGGTATCAAGGCAGAGGAGATCGAGGTCCGGCGTAACTCCTACGATCCCTTTGATTGTTATCATGCCAGCCGAGGGATACGCCGGGTGTTGGATGCTCTCCGAGACGATCGTTTCTGCCCCGGTGAACCTGGATTGTTTCAACCGATCATTGACTCGCTACTTCACGGGGGCGATCCCTACTTCCACCTGGCGGATTTCGATTCCTATGTGGCCGCCCAGCAAAGAGTGAGCAGTGGTTTTCAGAACGTTCCCGCGTGGGCCTGCAAAGCCATCTTGAACGTGGCACGCAGTGGTAAATTCACCAGCGACCGGGCGGTTTCTGAATACGCGAAAGATATTTGGGGGATCAAGTCGATGACCGGCTAAGAACTCGACGATGAACGAAACCTTTTTCACCTGTACGAAACAGAGGATCGCCATGAGGATCGTGGAGCAACAAATAGGAACGAACGTAGTTTTGCAGGTGCTTGAGCCACGCCTGGTTGCGGACAATGCGCAGGCCTTCAAAGACGTCGTCGGTCGTTATTTCGCCAATGGGCCAATTTCCCTGGTCCTCGATTTGGCCAACGTGGAATTCATCGATAGTAGCGGGTTGGGGGCCATCCTCTCTTTGTTGAAGCGCATGCCTAAAGGGAGCGAACTGTTGGTTTGCGGGCTCAACGAGGCGGTCACCAATCTGTTCATGCTCACCAGGATGAACCGGGTCTTTACCATTTGCAAGACGGTCGACGAGGCGATGACTACTCTAAGTCATTAAATGTGGAGCAACACGGTGACGGCCTTCGGCATGCCATGTAACAATTCATCCGTTTGCTATAGCTTGGGAAGTTGCGTAGTATCCCATCCGCCGCCGACAGCTTTAACCAGGAGAACACTCGCATCCATGCGACGTCGCATGAGATCGATGTCATTGCGCTGATTGGACAGGAGCACCGTCTGCGCCGTGATGACCTGCAAATAGTTGTCGACGCCTCCCGTGTATCGATTCGTAAAGAGCTGAAGTGAATCTGCGGCAGAAGCCGTGGCCTCACGTTGTTGTTTTGCCTCTTGCTCGAGAATTCGCAATGCGGCAAGATTGTCTTCTACCTCCTGGAACGCGGTCAACGCCGTTTGACGATAGGAAGCTACTGTGCCGTCATAGTTTGCAGTCGCAGACTCCGAGACAGCACGGCGACGGCCAGCATCAAAGATGGTCTGCGATAATTGCGGTCCCACAGCCCACATACGGCTAGGCCAGTTGAGCCAGTTGGTGATCGACGTTCCAGTAAATCCTCCAGTGGCGCCAAGCACCAGGGAAGGGAAGAAGGCAGCACGAGCGATGCCGATCTGATCGTTGGCTTCAGCAACGCGACGCTCACCCGCCGCAATATCAGGCCTCCGTTCAAGCAGGGTTGTAGGCAGACCGACCGGGATGACCGGAAATTGAAGAGCGGTTTGGGGCACAGGTGCCAGGTTGAACTGCGCTGGGGGCTTGCCAATCAATATGGCGATGGCGTGCTCAAACTGGGCGCGCGCCACGGTGATGTCGGTATCCGCTACCTGCGCACCGTCGAGCTGCGTCTTCGCCTGTGCCACGTCCGACCTGGGAGCAGCTCCACCCTCGAAGCGATTCTGAGTGAGTGTGAGCGCATCGGTGTAGCTCTTCACCGTGTCATCAAGAAGCCGTTTTTGTGCGTCCGCGCTTCGCAGTTCGAAGTAGTCAACCGCCAGCTCAGCATGCAGGCTTAGGTTGGCCGTCTGAAGGTCGGCAGCACTCGCCTGTGCTTCCTCACGCGAGGCATTCACGGTGCGGCGAATCCGGCCCCACAAATCGACTTCGTAAGAAAGATCGACCGGCAATGTGAACGATCCGGTGCCATTATTTACCACCGACGGCGGGAAATACGGTTGATGCGCGGAGTCTCTTTCAGTGATGATGCTCGGCGCGGTCGAGATTGTCGGAAACTCAGCGGAACGGTTGAACCGAATCATGGCCCGTGCCTGGCGAAACCGGGCTTCGGCTACTTTCA
>DASRRN010000180.1:0-2095 GCA_035695685.1 Acidobacteriaceae bacterium
ACAAGGCAGTTTCCGGCAAGCTCAGGGTCGGTTGAGTGCCGTTGGATGCTTGGGTTGATACAAGCCGACTTCGCCGCCTCCGGGAAGCCTGATGGTTGTGATCGATCCCCATCTTTCTTCCTGAACAGGCGAGCAGACAACGTTTTTCTCCCCCAGGCTCTTCATCTCGGCGTTAAGGTCTTCGCACATGAAGTAGAGCTGATGGCGATCATTCCCTTCTGCCGGATGAAAGGCTGCTTCGGCTGGAGGCAGGGCGAATATCAGCCAGCCGTGACCGGCATCGACCGAGGCGAACCCAAGCACATCACGAAAGAAGACGCGGTCTGCCGCTGCATCTTTGCTGTAGACGATGACGTGTGCACCGGAAATCACAAACCCAGTTTAGCGCCGGAATACTGCCCCTTTCGATATGCGGTAAGGTAAAACACGTGCTCAGCTTATTTTTCCGCTGTCGCAATCTGGCCGCGAGCCTTGCACTTGCCCTATTTGTCTTGAGCGCCGATTGCGCGGCCGCCGCCCCGACTATGGGTTACACGGTAGTGGCCCGCTACCCCCATTCGACCGACAGCTACACCGAGGGATTTTTTTATCTGGATGGGTTGTTTTATGAGGGCATAGGCCTCGCTGGACACTCAGCCCTGCTCGCCATCCAGCCCGAAACCGGCAAACCTGTTCAGAAGCGCGAGCTGGCGCCGCAGTATTTTGGCGAGGGAATCGTCGATTGGGGCCCCGACATCTACCAGTGGACGTGGAAGTCGCAAATCTGCTTTGTTTATGACCGCTTCAGTCTTCGGCCGATTAAGCAGTTGAGCTACAACGGCGAGGGCTGGGGTATGACGCGCACGGCAAAAGAGATCATCACCAGCGACGGCAGCGCGACCCTTCGCTTTCGCGACCCTGAAACCTTCAGGGAAATTCGTCACATCGTGGTGAAGGACGGTGCGACGACCATCGACGAGCTGAACGAGCTGGAGTTTATCAAGGGCGAGATCTATGCCAACGTCTGGCACTCCGACAGGATCGCGCGCATCAATCCCCGCGACGGGCATGTGATTGCCTGGATTGATCTCGCTGGTCTGCTACCGCCCGATCAGAAAATCAACCAGGAATCCGTACTGAACGGGATCGCTTACGACGCAAAGCGAGGGCGCCTTTTCGTCACCGGCAAGCAGTGGCCCACGGTCTTTGAAATTAAAGTTCTCCCTCGTAATCCTGGGAGTTCCGTTCTGAAGTGAGGAGTCGAAGTCGCCGGCCAAAGAAGCACGCCACGCAGCGCTCAGCTAGTCATTCGGCGGTTTGCTTCTCTCCGGCCGAGGCGTTTCCCAGTTCCTTTTCGCACGCTCTGCACAATCTGTGGTTCGGGACGCCGTTCCGTTCCCAACACCTTCTCCGCAGCCTCGAACGGCGCGCCTCGCTATCACTGGACTACTCCCGGGTCGTGCTTTTGTGCCCCGTTTCTAACCTTCATCTCGTCATGCCTCTGCTTCAGAGTGGTGGACTTACCATCGAGCACATGTACGATTACTAATTAGGATCTATGGGGGGCGTCAGTATTATCCGCAAGACAGCGTTCAATTGCTTGCTGCCACTCTGGACCGCTGTCGCGATCGCTCTTTCCCATCGCTTGCACGTCATCATTCGCAGCAGCGTTCAAGGCCGTGCGAGCATAGGTTACTTCCACTCTTGTGGTTGACGGGTTGCGGGAACTCAGTTGAACGTCCACGATCGATACCAGCCTCTCCGGGATCAAGTACACATACTGCATACGCCCTTCCGCCGGGTTGAAGAGCGTGTTTACCCAAACCACTGTGTGCGGACCATGCTGGATGGTGAACACTGCGCCCTGTGTGTCCTTACCGGGCTGAGGGTAGAGAAACTCCGGATTCCAATGTGACCCGGCCCAGCAGCGCTCCCCATCCGGGCCGAATAAAAGTGCAGCGCGCTCTAGCGGGGCGTGGACGGTCAGGTGAAAGCTGTTGCTCACGTGCACAGGATTTGCCATGGAGAGAAGTCCCAGAAATAGAATTAACCCGCTTTTCATTTGCGCTCCTTCAACCGATGGCTGTCGGAGGCGTGGAGCGTCAGGCCGTAAATA
>DASRRN010000181.1:0-5032 GCA_035695685.1 Acidobacteriaceae bacterium
AACTGCGCACTCCAGAAAATATCAAACTGGTACAGACAACGTCCTATCCCGCTGAGGAGACGATCTCCATCCGGGTCGATGCCAGCAACGCGCAACCGTGGACAATGCGCCTGCGCATCCCCGGCTGGCTCGAGCAGCCCGTGCAAATCACCATCAATGACTCCGCTGCCGGGGTGACAGCCGCACCCGGAAGCTTCGCCGTGCTGCGCCGCCGCTGGAAGGGTGGCGATGTGGTTCAACTGCGCCTCCCGCAGCGGTTCCGAGGGGACGCGATCGACGATCAACATCCCAATGTGGCCGCGGTCATGCGTGGTCCGGTGATGCTGGTGGCCGTCAATCCGCCAGAAGGTTTGGAGAAGAAGACTCTCTCCATCGATGAGGGTTTCAAGGCTGTTGCACCACGCTCTGGCACCTGGGTGCGAAACGAGGACGGCCAACAGTTGGTGTTTCTACCATTCCACCAGGTACAAAACGAGCGCTACACTACCTACTTTAACCGCGGCTGACCGCAAGGCCGCGACAAACGGAGCTCCACGACCATGGATGGCCTCAACGGTACGGCGCAGGCGACCGAACGCCAACCCTCCCAGCAGAATTCAGCAGCGCGCATTCAGGCCCGCTACTGGATCGAAACGGCCTTCCCGCTCGAGGATGCGGCTGCGATCATGGCCGGGGAGCAGTCGACCGGAACCTTCATCCGGGTGCCAGGCGAGACCAGTGAACTGCGCGCCCGCTTCGCCGCCCGGGTAGAGCAAATCACGGAGTTGGGAACCGCAGACAGGCCTTCCTTGCCCGGCTCAGGAACGCCGAAGAATTCATCACACAACGTTCGCCGTACTGCGGAGGTGACGCTTTCCTGGCCGCTGGATAATCCCGGCCCCTCACTCCCCAACCTGATGGCAACGGTCGCAGGCAATCTCTTCGAGCTGAAGCCGTTTTCAGGGCTCAAACTGCTCGACCTCAGCTTGCCGCCGGCATTTCTCGATCGCTATCAAGGCCCGCAGTTTGGCGTGGCGGGAACGCGCCGGCTCACTGGCGTGCATAAGCGGCCGCTCATCGGCACCATCATCAAACCGAGCATCGGCATGAACCCGGAGGAGACAGCCGCGCAGGTGCGCACCTTGGCCGAGGCGGGAATCGACTTCATCAAGGACGACGAACTGCAATCCGACGGACCGCACTGTCCCTTCGAACAACGTGCCACCGCCGTTCTGGGCGTGCTGCGCGATCATTCCGACCGAACTGGCAAGCAGGTCATGTATGCGGTGAATCTTACCGGCGACCTCGACGAAATGCTGGGCCGCCACGACCATGTATTGGCAAACGAAGGCATCTGCATCATGGTCAGCATGAATTCCGTCGGGCTTCCCGCAATGAAGGTTTTGCGCGCACACTCGCAGCTCTGCATCCATGGCCACCGCAATGGCTGGGGCATCTACGGCCGCTCCCCGGCGATCGGCATGAGCTTCGTCGCATACCAGAAATTCTGGCGCCTGGCCGGCATTGATCACACTCACGTGAACGGGTTGAGTAACAAATTTTGTGAGACGGACGAAAGCGTGATCGCCTCCGCGCGCGCTTGTCTTACGCCCATGTTCCCACCGCCGCATGCGGGGTGCGAGATCGTGCCTGTCTTCTCCTCCGGGCAATCCGCGCGCCAGGCGGCCGGCACCTACCAGGCGCTCGGCTCTTCAGACCTGATCTTCGCCGCAGGCGGGGGCATATTGGGCCACCCGCAGGGACCGGCCGCCGGCGTTCGCAGCCTGCAGCAGGCCTGGGAAGCAGCCATCAAGGGCATTCCAGTTACGGAATTTGCAGCAAACCATCCGGAGCTGCACACAGCACTGGAAGCATTCTCCGGCTGATGCCACTGCTCTACTGTTACTACGGCGACGACTTTACCGGTTCCACCGATGTGCTGGAGCAGCTCGCGGTCAACGGCGTATCCAGCGTGCTTTTTCTTACTACGCCGACGCCCGCGCAGCTGGCGCGCTTCTCCGATCGCCAGGCGATCGGCTTCGCCGGGGATGCAAGATCGCGCACGCCGGAGTGGATGTCTGCGCACTTGCCCGCCATCTTCACCCGCATAAGGGACCTCGCGCCGGCGATCGTTCACTACAAGGTCTGTTCCACTTTCGACTCGGCGCCCCACCGCGGCAGCATCGGGCGTGCGTTGGAAATCGGCCGCGAAGTATTCGCAACCCAGACAGTTCCAATAGGCGTAGGCGCCCCGCACCTGGGCCGGTTTCTGGTCTTCGGTAATCTCTTCGCGGCCGCTGGGAGTGAGATCTATCGCATCGACCGGCATCCTACGATGGCACACCATCCCTCTACCCCTATGCACGAGGCGGATCTCCGCCTCCACCTGGCGAGGCAGACGAAACTTGTTGTCGGCCTGGTCGATCTTCGTGCTTTTCAGGCCGGCACGGTTCAGGAACAATTCCGGTTGCAGGCAGAAGGTGGCGCGGCAGCCATTCTTCTCGACGGCCTGGATGCTGTCATGCTGCAGCAGGCGGGCCAGCTGATTTGGGAACTTACGCAAGTGTCGCAGCCACTGTTTACCATTGGCAGCTCCGGTGTTACTGCCAGCCTGATGGCTCATTGGCGCAACGCAGGCATGATCGCAGTGGAACCTCGCTCTGTAACCGCTAAGGGAACCGATCAGATCCTCGTCATCAGCGGGAGCTGCTCAGCAGTGACCGCAGGGCAGATCCTGTGGGCCGAGCGGCATGGGTACGCCTGCATTGAACTGGATGCTGCAGGACTGGCCGGCGGCGGTTCTCAAGCTGTCGAGGCTGCAACGCGGCTGGCGTTGCGCTCGCTGGGCTCAGGGCGCGATACGGTACTCTACACTGCGCTGGGCTCGCCTGCTGGTGTAACGCATGACAAGGAACTCGGCCACGCTCTTGGCCGCCTACTGCTGTGGGTGGTGCAACAGAGCGGCGTTCGCCGCGTTGTTCTATGTGGCGGGGACACCTCTTCCCATGCTATCCAGCAACTTAACCTCGTTGCGCTCACCTTTGCCGGCATACTTGTCCCCGGGGCCCCGTTGTGCCTCGCGCACGCCGAGGAGGCTGGTGGTCTCGACGGGTTGGAGCTGGTATTGAAGGGTGGACAGATTGGTCCGGAAGACTTTTTCGGAATTGCGCGCCAGGGGGTGGAGGATAGATGAAACTGAACCTGGCTCTGCCAGGCGCAGGAATCTTTTCCCGATACCAGGTGCTGGATTTACGAATCCCACGCATCATTTTCCCGAGCCTTCTAGGGCCCTTGGCCTCAGAGCGCTCGCGATGGTGCCGCGCCTATGGCGCTCTATCGTGATGTGGATTCCAGCCCAGTCCTTCCGGGCTGGGTTGACGTTTGGCGGGCGCCCTCCGGGCCTCGATGGGGTAATTAGCGAAACCCGCCTTTCCCGCTCACAAATTACTGCGAATCCGCATCTATTCGGGTGTGTCCACAATCTTGGCTCTCACGCAGACACTATAGAGGGTGTGAGAGAACCGAAAAGAAAACCGCAGGCTCAAATCCGGGATGCTCTGAGGAACGCGTTGCCCTCAGGGGCTAAACGGGGAGCGTGAGAACTCGGGATTTAGAATTTAGTCCCGAAACGACGGCTGAACTTAGCCCAGGACGCTAGTCGATAAGAGCTAACTTGTTTAGAATGTTTTTTCTTCAAAACTCCCACAGAATCGTCATCCTGAGCGGAGCGCTTCACAGATTTTTCGCGTGACACCGCGCTGGATGGCGCGGAGTCGAAGAGCCTGTCCCGAGCATAGCCGAGGGAACCCCGAGAATGCTGATCTTGGCTATGCCGTTCGGAGCTTTTCAACCACCGAAGCCCGCACTGGGCGGACCCGCCACGGTCTTTCCCTGGGGCCGAGAACAAGAACTGCTTGCCTCTTGCCATGTCCGGCGGCTACATCTACATTCTCGGCAGCCATACAGGCACGCTTTACATTGGCGTCACCAGCAACCTGTATCTGCGCGTCATGCAACATAAGGAAGGCACGTTGGAAGGTTTCACTGCGGCCTATAGCTGCAAGCGCCTGCTCTACTTTGAGGGTTATGAAGGCATTCGCACAGCCATCGCTCGGGAAAAACAACTCAAAGGCTGGCGGCGCGAAAAGAAGCTCGACCTCATTCGCATGATCAATCCCGAGTTCAAAGACCTTGCACAGACCTGGGGATGGAAGATGATTACAGCGCATGAAAAGATGTACCCGTGACCATCAGGTGGGTACCGCAGCAAGATCCGGTACGCGGGCTTCGGTGGTTGAAAAGCTCCGAACGGCATAGGCAAGATAAGCATCCTCGGGGTCCTTCGACTCCGCGCCATCCAGCGCGGTGTCACGCGATAAATCTGTGAAGCGCTCCGCTCAGGATGACGCCTTTCTGCAGGGGATTGAAAACATCTGGTCGGGTGCAAAAAGCACGAAAAGATCGAAAAAGTCACAGGCTCTCAGGATGACGATTTCGTGGGAGTTTTGAAGAAAACATCCCAAACAAGTTAGCGCTTATGGGACTACGTCCTGGGCTAAGCTCAACTACTCTCAGCCGTCCCTGCGGGACTCGACTTAAAGATGGTCGGTCCTCACGCGACCACTGAAACCCTCATCCACCCAACGCTCCGCAGTCGGTAAAGCTGTGCCCTTCGTCCAGAGACTATTCCGAGTTCGCCGACGCCAGGAAGGGTTCTTCGCCAGGACGGATCCCCACGATAAAATAAGCGACACCATGAAGATCCTCACCTCCGAACTGCATAGCAGTCGCAAAGGACCCGAAGCGTATTTCACGGGAACGGTTTGGCTCAATGAAATCGTGGGCGCAACACCGCCCTCGCATCTAAAAGCGATTCGGGTGTGGTTTGCTCCCGGGAGTCGCACCGCCTGGCACTGTCATCCCGTGGGCCAAACGCTGCACGTTTTAGATGGCCTCGGCCTGGTGCAGTCGGCCGGCAAGGCGCCGCAGATCATTCGTCCAGGCGACACCGTAGCCATCGCGCCGCACGAGCGCCATTGGCACGGCGCTGCGC
>DASRRN010000182.1:0-2793 GCA_035695685.1 Acidobacteriaceae bacterium
GCAGGTTTTGGGGATCAGTGGTCTTCGAGATGGTGATAAACGCGGACCTCTCTGCGGGGTCTTTGATCCCGTCGGCGATGGTTGCGGAGGTACGGCTCGCCGAGGTGACGATGGAATCGATATCCTGTGCCGCCAGCCGCAGGTGAGCGCTGACGAGCATTGCAGTCACACTCGATACCAGCAGCAAGACGCGCATGGTGTTGGGACGACTCGTTGTTTGAGAAAAAACTCTACTTAGGGGCACGTCCATAGATTCTGAAGCTTGCCGGTGTAATGCCCTGGCATCCCACATCTCGCGAAAACCCCGTATTTCCTGTCGAGCTCGGCTGCTCAGGCAACCTTCCTGCGGCTTTCCTTAAGAGAAAGCCGCACCCGTGGCCACAACAGGCGCTGCGTGGTAGGAAATCCGGGGTCCGAGCGAGATGCCCCGAATTTCCTGCACGAGGCACTGGACAAGGTAGCGTGTGCGCCTTTCTTTTAAGGAAAGGCGCATCAGCCTCGCGTAACTCACTAGGGTCCACAGGAAATCGGGGGTGTGGGCCACCCCTTGGTCCCTTTGCACGGACAACATTTTGGTCCCTTCGCAAGGACGGCATGAAGAGAAGCTAAGCCCATTTCATTCCTCGCGGGTCACTGCTCTAGGCAGGGCAAACACGTAGTAGCCTTGCGCCTCGGCCTTTCCCGCTTTCCAGGCGAATCCCTCCGCGACCGCGGTTTCTGCCGGATGCCCGGCGGCACAAAAGACGATGTACTGCCGGCCGTCGACTTCGTACACGGACGGAAGTCCCTCGGGATTCGCGTCAATCTCCCTTTCCCAAAGCAACTGCCCAGTTTCTTTGTCGTAGGCATGGATGGTGCGATCTGCCCAGCTGGCGACAAACACCAACCCACCCGCCGTCACCACGGGTGCAGTCCTGTTCGCGGCCAACGTTACTCTCGACGAGCCCGTGTCCTTAATGCCTTTGGCAGCCAGACCGGGCACGACGCCCAACGGAACCCTCCATCGAATCTCTCCCTTATTCAGATCGATGGCCACCAGCGAGGTCCATGGCGGGCTGATCGCCGGGAGGCCGTCGGTCGAGAGAATTCGATTTTCGTAGTTGCCGAAATAGCGCGTGATTCCTGGAGGTGGCGGCAAGCGTTCCATTCCACCGCCAGCGCCTGCTCTGCGCGCCGGCCCAGCCACGGTTGGATTGGAAATGTAGGCCGCGAGCGAATCCAGATAATGTTCTGGCAGATCGGAGAATCCTGGCATCTCGCCTTCGCCACCACGGACGATTTTTTTGAACTTGTCGATTCCAATATCCTTGGGAGACATGACACCGGTGCGGTTTGGGCCATGGCATCCCTGACACAACTGAGCGAAGATCACGTGGCCCTGAGTTTCGGGAGTGGCCCCGGGCGGTACCATCAACGGGACTTTCGGCGTCAACTTATACTTCAGCTCCGGGGAATCGGCAGTTCGTAAATAAACCATTCCGGTCGTCGGATCGGCTGCGCCGTTGCCCCAATTCGCCCCTCCATCGTCGGCGGGAAACTGGATGGAGTCGCCCTTGTCTGTACCCGGCGTGAAAATGCCGTGGTTATTGGTGTTGCGCAATATATCAAGAATGCGCGCCTTGTCTTCGTCACTCACGTAGGGGTTGACGTCGTTGGCGGTGAAGCTTTGGCGCGCGAACGGCGGCGGCTTAGTGGGAACCGGTTGCGTGGGCCAAGATTCTTCTCCCGGCGCATCGCTCTTGGGGACGGGCCGTTCCTCGATCGGCCAAAGCGGCTTTCCCGATACGCGGTCAAACACGAACAGAAAACCAGATTTCGTAGCCTGGGCGACCACATCGACACGCTTGCCATTATGCCGAACCGTCAACAGCTTGGGCGCCGCCGTCGGATCGTAGTCCCACAGGTCGTGATGGACGGTCTGGAAGTGCCAAAGACGTTTGCCGGTTCGCAAATCGAGCGCCAGCAAGCAATCGCCGAACAAGCCGGCGCCTTTGCGGTCGCCGCCCCAGTAATCGTAGGTGGGTGATCCCACGGGGAAATATCCAATGCCTCGTTTCTGGTCGATGGCAAATTCGCCCCAGGTGTTCACTCCACCGACGTACTTCCACGCGTCCTTCGGCCAGGTTTCGTAGCCGAACTCGCCGGGGTGGGGAAGAGTATGAAAGCTCCACACGGTTTTGCCGGTGAGTACGTCGTAGGCACGAATGTCGCCTGGCGGGGAACCATAGGCTTCGCTGGTCGCTGAGCCGAGGATGATCATGTTCTCAAAGACGTGCCCGGGTGTTCCGGTTTGAATTTGGGGGATGGTTTTGGGATCGCGGCCGAGGCCCTCACGCAAATTGATGCGCCCATCGGTGCCGAAGGTGGAAATGGCGGCACCGGTACTGGCGTCGATTTCCTGCAGATAACTATCAGCGGCGAAGATGAGTCTGCGGTCTGTGCGGTCTTTGCTTTCCCAGTAGTTGATACCGCGGTCGATGGGAGTCCCTGTGGTCGGGTGCGACCAAATTTTCGTACCGGTTGCAGCATCGAGGCAAACAATCTCGTCGCCTTTGCCGAGTACATACATTTTTCCGTCGACGATCAAGGGGCTGAAGTCGAACCTGGCGCTGGTGCCCGGCACGGGAAAGAACCAGGCCTGGACCAGTTGGTTCACGTTGGTTTTATTGATCTGCTGCAAGGGGGAGTAGGCCATCGCGTCCACCCCGCCGCCGTAGTCGCTCCAGTTCACGTTAGCGGGATCTTTCGGCGTCTGCCCCTTGAGCATAGCGGCAATGCAGAGGGACATGAACA
>DASRRN010000183.1:0-12114 GCA_035695685.1 Acidobacteriaceae bacterium
TGACGGATGCTGATTATACCGAGTATGTGCGTGTCATCGGCGCTCTGCTTCGTCTGCCGTCTGTTCCCACGGCACCACCCGGCGCACCTAAGCACCTTGACTTTGATGGCGCCGAAGCGACCTGGCTCATCTACCGAAAGCAAAGCTGCATGGCCATGACCTACCAGTGGGAGGGCGGCACCCTCGGCCGGGTCAATTATCCGAAATGCTTGCTCACGGTGACCTGGGATCATATGAACGAATTGGCAGACCTCTACTCGGGTCTCTGGAACTAAAGGACGCGTTCCCGAAGATTGATGAGTGAGGAGACTTGCAGACATGCCGAACGACAAAATTCTGAACCTTTGGAAAAAGAATCTTGACGTTGTTCCGGACGAGACTTGGAGCGATAGCGAGATTCACGTCCTAATTCTGGCGGACAATGCTCTGAAGGCAATTCCCCGGGAGATCGGCGAACTGCAACATCTCCGAACGCTGGATTTGGGCCATAATCAGCTAACCGAACTGCCAGATGAGATTGGAAATCTTGTGGACCTTCGAGATTTCCTGTACCTGCACGACAATCAACTTGAGAGGCTGCCGCGCTCCATAGGACGCCTACACAGACTGAGGTACTTAAACATCAGTGAGAACCGATTCACAATCTTCCCGGATCCGGTGTGTCAGATGCTCAACCTGGTTGAGTTGCGAGCAACTGATAACGAACTCATGGATCTGCCTGACTCAATTACCAAGCTATCGCGACTGAGGGAACTTCATCTCAGGAACAACAATCTTAGAACTTTGCCATCGGTCATGGCGGAACTTTCAGAATTGCGTCAAATCGATCTACGGGGAAACCCAATCGAAACGCTTCCCGAATCCATCCTGAACCTAAGGAGGCTTGAAAAGCTCGATCTGCGGTGGGTAGAAACATTGCACGTGCCTGCATGGCTGGATACGCTGGAGGAGCGGGGCTGTCTCGTGTATAGATAACAAGCTGGCATCTCGGAGAAGTGGAGCCTTCTGATTCAGCCTGGATTACCGACTTGTCGTCCAAGTGGCAACTTCCGGGTTGGCGACAAACCGGAAGTCAAATGACGGAAAGCGCGCTATCCATTGACAGTAAGGTTCACTGTCGTCTGGGCCGTAATCTTTCCGGTTGCGGCATCGGTCCCCGTCACGGTAACGGAATAGCTCCCTGGAGTTGTTCCTGAGTTGCGGCCACCCGTGCTTGCTGATCCGCCGCCTCCGCTACCACAGCCGAGAACACCTATCGAAGCGGCCAGAGCGATGGCGATCACCATCGGCAGCCACGCACTGCGCCTCAGTGGGATACCAAACCAGAACAGCAGGGCCAGGAAGGCCGTCAGTCCTCCGTTACGGAACGGCCCGGGCCCTAGAGCGAAGCCGGTTGGCGCCGTTGTCGACACGGTGAGAGTGCTAGTGACCTTGGTTGTGCCACTGATGTTGAGCGCCGCCGGAGAGAGCGTGCAAGTGGGCAGGTCGGTGGGATTCGTAAGGTTCGTGTTCACCACGCAGCTCAGGTTCACGGTTCCGGTGAAGCCGTTCGTGGGTGTCAGGCTGATGGCCGTCGAGTTGCCGCTGGTGGCTCCGGCGTTCACCTGGAGAGTGCCACTGTTGCTGAGACTGAATGCAGGCTGGCCGGTGTCGTCGACGGTAATAGTAGTTGTGGCAGGAGCGTAGTTCGGGTCTCCGCTGTAGGCTACTGTCACTGTGTTAAGTCCAGCCGCGAACTGGCTCCCCTGGATAGTAATGGAACCGGTGACATTCTCGGACAGGTTGCCTTTGCTCAGGAGGAAGTTGCTGGTGCTTCCGAGCACCTGACTGTTTTCGGTGAGCGAGACGGTGCCCGTAGGGCCCACACCAGGATTCCAGTTGGTGTTGAATTCGAAAGCCACTGTCGCCGACTGAACCGATGAGATCGAGTAAGACGGCTCGTCTATAACAAAAGAAGTAGCAGCCGGAACAATACTGAATGCCACAGGCTGGCTTGAGCTGGGATTGTAGCTGGGATCGCCCGAATAGCTTGCGACGATCTGATGGGAGCCACCGCTCAGGACGGGAAGACTAGCCGCGAGTGAGGGCCACGAAGTTGCCGCGAATGTGGGCCACGACGCCTTATTGCTGCTGCTGACTGCTCCCGAGCCGAGCGTGTTTGCGCCATCTGCAAAAATAACTTTTCCCGTGGCCACTCCCTGGGTCTTCGAGCCTTCGGCGGTCCCTGTGATCTGGGCGTCTGCAAACACATACGAGCCGTAAGGAATATTCGTCGCAGGGATCGGCTTTTCGGTCACGCTGTCGTAGGCATTGATTGCGAGCGCGGTGGTGCTGGACTCCGGCGCAATGGTCACATGGATGGGGGGCGTGGAAGTGCTGGACGCATTCGCGGTGTCGCCCCCATACCTTGCCCAGACGGTATAGGAGCCACCCGCCAGTCCACTGTACGCGGCCGAACCGGCGCCGCCGCTGATCGGGATGGCGAATTGTCCGTTGTTCTGGGCTCCGCCATTTACCTCGTCGGCATTGTCGACAACGCCGGCAACGCCCGTTGCCGTCGCCGGAGACACGCCCACGTCGAACGTGAGTGCCTGGCCGTGGACCCCAGTATAGGCGGCGGTAGAGCCGTTGATATTCAGGCTCGTACTCGTCGAGGCGAGCGAGACACTGGTCCAGTTATTGACCATCGCTGCAGCATCCACGCTGCCAAGTCCGGATGCAAGGTCATATCCGGTTCCGGCGTTATAGCCGGTAAGGAAGAGGTTCGATCCGCAATCCGGCGACCCGGACGCGCACGCAACCGAGTTGTTGCCAGTCGTAACGTCGTGAAAAACAGTCGAGTATTTGGACTGGGCAAGCTGGTATAGGACATTGTTGGCCTGGCCGAGGCGATAGTTGTCAGAAGGGGAGCCGTGAGCCTGCGCGACCAACGCCATCATGCCTGCAAAGGCCGGAGCCGATGCTGACGTGCCTCCGCCGCCCGAAAACACCGTATTGCTGGTGAACTGGCCGTTTGTGGTTTGGCAGTCCGTGTAGGTCTCTGTTGTTACCCCGTCTGTCACATTGTCCGAACAGATGACCCAGGCCGCGTGATAAATGCCATCTCCCGCCAGCAGAGAGACGTCAGGCAGATCCCGGAATCCGTCATTCGGGGTAAGAGAGGTTTGGAACGCCGGCTTGGCATACACGGAACTGCTGCCGCCGCCGCCGGCAATGATGTTGCCGACTCCCCGGCTGTTCGTATACGCGGCGTTGTTCGTAAGGGTGGTGTTGACTGTGGTCGAATCGTTCCAGGGCTTCTCCGGGATGTACTTGCGGGCAGTTCCGTAATACGGCGGGGCGCCCATGCCCGTGATGTCGACATACGATGCGAACGAAGCGGAAAGAACGTCGAAATCGGTGCCACCCACAGCGATGGTATACGGGGTCGATGCATAGCCATTCACGGCAAAGCCCCGTGTGGCCCGCGACTCCGTACCAAAGTTATCGCAGCCGGCAGAGCCGCCGTCGTCGGCCGAGTTGATGCGCGTGATGCCTTGTGCAGCCGCCTGTTCCGCTGCTTCGAGGAAGATTTGATTGCCCGACGTGCCGAGGTTGGCTTCGCACTCATGGGCGCTGAGGCTGAGAATACTCACTGTGTTGTCATCCAGAGCGCGGAACATGGCATTCTGGAGCCCGATAGCAAGGTCGGTAGCGGCGGATGTATAGAAGTAGAGCCTGGCCTTGGGCGCAATGCCTCCAGACACTTCGTTATCGAGCAGGGCCTCTCCTCCGGCGCTGTTGAGGCCGGGGTCATTGCCATCGACGACGACGGTGGGCAGATTCAAAGAGCCCGAGGCCTCCCCAAGAAATGCCATGCGATAGTTGGCCACGTCGGCCAAAGTGAGGTCAGAAACACCTATGATGCCGATCGCCACGCCCGTACCGTCATAAGTTGTGCCGCTGTACGCCGGATTCAGGACGCTGTTCGGGCTGTCGTAGATGATGGCGGCGTCTGCCGGGTCGACAAATAGGTACGACGTGTTGGTGGTTATGGTGAATTCCGGAGTGATTCGACCGGTTGACGGGTCATAGCGGCCTTTGGGGCCGCTCACCAGCGTCGGTTTGGCGTGAAAATCGTTGAGGGGCCCCACACCGGCGATCACGGGCGCCAGGGCTGCGGGAATCTGGGGGTCGTTGACATTGGCGAAGTGCGTTTCGCCGTTCACTGAGAATTTGTCGATGGACGTATGGAACGCAGTCTGGACCTGGTCGAAGTTTCCCGAAAACTCAATGACATTATGGGCCGCGGGCACATTTTCGATTTTGAACCCGTGCCCCTGTAGCCAGCTCTGGACGCGCAGCAAGTCGGACTCGGAGACCGCAAAAGCAGCTCCGTATTGCGCTGGGGTCACCCATTTGTGGTAAGCAGGCGAGACGGGGTTCTGCAGATCACTCAGATATTGGGTCAGTGCACGTTGCTGCGCTGCACTGCGCTCAAGAACCAGCATAATGCGGCCCGTCGGCGTAGAGCCGGGAGCAGCTCCCTGGTCGAATTGCTTTTGCGCCAGCGGGTGGACATTGCCCTTCAACATAACCTGCTCAGCCTCGTCGATAGGACCGAGCACACGGTCCTGCACCGGCGCGACTGCATTCTGAGCAGGGGCATAAGTTGCGCAGGAACATAATTCAGCGAAGGCAAGAGCAACGACAAGTCGTCTCATGGGGAGAATCGTCCTCACCAGTGGATCGCGGCTTTATCAGCACAGACTTCCGTGGAGTCATGTTTCAATCCGAACCCGGCAGCGACAGTGAGCACCACAGGGACGAGCAGTTCGATCACCGGCCACGAGTCAATACAGCCAATTTGCCTCCGCATGGAACCTCCTCCGCGAAGCTGGAGTCGCGGCATTCCTGTGCATAGTAGACGTGCCCTCAAACTACTTCGTTATTTGAAAAGCGGGTGAAACAGAAGTGTACTGGACTAATATCGTCTCTCGACCTATATCTTCGACGAGTATCGGGGAGTAATGACGTTCGCTTCTGCTTGCCCTTGGATCTACCTGCCCACTTAAGCGCGTATTCGGACGGAACCGAATCGGGGTGCCGGTGCACCCGCTTCAAGCGCTTTTAACCATTCACGAATGTCATCGCAGAGTAAGGCAACGGAGATCGATCCGAAGCTCGCGGGATAACGCTCGAGCCGGCCCAGGGCGGCTTGCAATAACAGCGCAGTCCCTCGGGGATTCTTACGTTGCAGGTGATGGAACGCCGCTGTTACCTGAATCAACCCCTGCAGGAACATCTTCTCCGGCTCCTGCGCCAGCAACCACACACTTTCCCATGCCTCATGGGCCGCAAAGAATTCCCCCGCATGATAGAGTTGCAGGCCCTCAGCAAGTGCGCCCTGGGTCCAATCAAATTTCATCGGCTGCGTCCCCATGCCCCAAGCTAACATCGTATGTATAGATTGTTGCCGCGGCCGTTATGAGTCTAGAGCATTTGCACTTCTACTCTGCACAGGCAAGCGTAGCGATGTGTGGCTTTTCTTGAGGAAAAGCCGCAACGGGAGTGGTTGCTTTGTATACACCAGAAGCGAAAATGCCAGTCCCCTGCCACACACCGATCACCGAACCGTCGCGCATTCACATCCCCGCTGGATGGTTCTCCATGGGGTCCGACATCGGTCAGGATGTGGAAAGCCCTGTGCATCGTGTTTGGGTAGATTCTTTTGCCATGGCTGCAACCCAGGTCACGGTTGCGGAATACGCACGGTTCCTGGAAGCGGCCGGTGGCATGCCGCCTCCCTATTGGGGCCAGGTCAACTTCGATCATCCGCAACAGCCAGTAGTCGCAGTTTCCTGGTTCGACGCCGTCGCCTATTGCGCCTGGCTCTCTACAATGACCGGTTCGCACTACAGGCTCCCTACAGAAGCGGAGTGGGAACGCGCCGCCCGCGGCGGTGTCGAAGGGACTGCCTTTCCCTGGGGCGACGATCCGCCAATGTCACGTGCTGACTATCATGGCCGTTGGAAGAATGGACCTGAACCCGTCGGACGATCGAAGCCGAACGCTTACGGCCTGTTCGAGATGTGCGAAAACGTACATGAATGGTGTAACGATTGGTTCGACGCCGGCTACTATGCAACGTCCCCAGACCGGAATCCGCACGGCCCGGACGAGGGCAAGCGAAAAGCATCGCGGGGAGGTTCCTGGCGGCACCACATCAAAATCTCACGTTGTTCGGCACGTTCCAGCATTCCACCGGAATTCAAATATGCCGATTATGGTTTTCGCGTCGTCGGCGATGCAGTTCGCTGAGCAAGACCCAATTTCTTTCCAACTGGTGGCAAAACAGCAGTCGATGTGAAACCCTAGTGTGAGGAAAAATAGACCCACAACACCATGGGAATGTCTTACTGGTATCGGCGAGTCTTTCTCCTTGCCATCCCACTCATTCTTTCGAACCTCACCCAGCCACTGCTCTCTATGGTGGACACCATCCTCTCCGGCCATTTGCCTGGCCCGGCGGCCTTGGGCGGCGTAGCCGTCGGAGGCATCTTTTTCAACTCCGTCTACTGGACCTTTGGCTTCCTGCGCATGGCCACGACTGGCCTGGTCGCGCAGTCACACGGAGCCGGAGATCAGGATCAGCTGATGCACCACTTCGGCCGGGCGCTCCTCACTGCTCTCTTCATCGGGGCTTTGATCCTCGCCATCCAGAGGCCGCTCATCTCCGCATCTCTGGTGCTGCTCGGAGCCAGTCCCGAAGTGCATCGAAACGCGCTGGTCTATTGCGGCATCCGCATCTGGTCGGCACCGGCTGCCCTGGCTAACTACACCATCCTCGGCTACCTTCTAGGCCGGCAGCGCGCCCGAACCGCCTTGCTGTTGCAAGCGATGATTAACGTCGTCAACGTGGTCCTGGCTCTTATGCTGGTCTTATGGCGTCACTGGGGCGTGGCCGGCATCGCTACCGCGACCATGGCCGCCGAGTGGACAGGATGCATTCTCGGTTTGATCATCATGCTGGCCATCGGCGCTCGCCCCAGCCATGTGCGCTGGATCGAATTGATCGACGGGGGAAGCCTGCGCCGGCTCTTTGCTCTGAATCGCGACATCCTTCTGCGCACACTGAGTCTGGTCGCAGCCTACGCCTGGTTCACCCGCACCGGCGCCCGCTCCGGCAATGCAATCCTGGCTGCAAACGCGGTTCTTATCAACTTTCTTTGGATCGCCGGATATGGGCTCGATGGTTTTGCCAACGCCACGGAAGCGCTGGTCGGCGAGGCGATCGGCGCACAACGTGTGGCGGACTTCCGCGCTGTGCTCAAGGCCAGTTCCGTTTCAGCATTCACGGTCGCCGCCGGGCTCTCGCTCCTGTATCTCGTTTTTGGCCGCAATATCATTGCCCTTTTCACCAATCAGCAGGAGATTCGTTCGCTCGCCGCGCAGTTTCTTCCCTGGCTGATTGTCTTGCCCATGGTTGCCGTGTGGAGCTTCATGCTGGATGGTGTTTTCATCGGAGCCACCCGCGCCCAGGAACTACGCGACAGCATGGTGATCTCTCTCATCGGATTCCTTGGCCTCGCCGTGGTCCTCACCGCTCGCTTCGGCAACCACGGGTTATGGTGCGCCATGTTGGCCTTCATGGCTCTGCGGGCAATTACACTGGCCCTGCGCTTGCCCGGAATGGAAAGGAAATCCTTTGCCGTAGCGCAAGATCCAGTTGAGGCTTAGGTTGCGGTTCACCAACAGTTCTTTTGGTGATTGGGTAACCGCAACAGAGACAGATTCCCGTCGGCCTCATTCCGCTAAAACGTAAACGCCACGCCAAGCGTGTATCGGTGCTGAATAAAATTCGTCTCCGGCTGTAGTTTCAGCACCGTCGTCGTATACGTTTCATCGAGAGCATTGGGATCGTATATCAGGCTTTGCCGTCTGAGCGATCAGGGACGAGACAGAAAAAAACAGAACAAGAGACCACGCCAATACGTAGATAGCTCCCCGAAGTCTATACAAGGTGAATATTCCCCGTTTGATTGGCTATGAAAATCCCCGAATTTTCACCAGCATACAGGAGTGGCGGGGCAATCTTGATGCACTGCAGGCAAATAAGCCACGGAAGAACCGGTACCCGGCCCACCCGCAAATGGGCTTCGACGTTTGTCTTACAGATGGGGACGTCGGGGAAAGACCCGGCGAGGCGGTGCGTGCGGCGTGCGAATCAGCGGTGGATGCGGCGCGCCTTCTGCTTCTCTGGTACTGCTTGGCTCGCTCGAATGTAGGAGGCGGCCGCCATGAGCCGCACTGCCGGCTTCGGGTCTCCAAACGCGGTCAGAAGCACGTCCGCTACTGCCTTGTCTCGATAATCACCCAGCGCTCTCGCCGCCGCGGCCCGCACATAGTAGTCGCGATCCTGAAGGGCGTCGAAAAACTGCTGCTTCGTCGCCTTCGACCTATCTTCCGTCAGCAGCGTGGCGGTTAATATTCGTGCAGAGTTTCCATTGCTTCCCTTATGCGCCATCCTCAATGCATCGACCCCGAACCCGACAGGACCAAGCAACGCATACGCACCCTGCTCTGCGCCGATCTCAGCCAATTTCGAAGGGCTGTGCAAGTCCTGATCAGCCTGGTGCAGCCCAGAGCCAACAACCCCCTGCTTCACCTTTCGCTCTCCCCCAAGCACACCGTACAAGATGCTTTCGCCACTGCGGTTATGCATCTTCCACAAACCGACTGCTGCGGCAAAGCTTACTTCTGGGGCATTATCCCCAAGCGCGGTTTTCAGATCCGGAATGAACGTCTCCGCCTTGCTGCCGCCCATCGCTACCACCGCCGCCAGGCGCACATAGCGATCCGAATCCTGTGCTGCGCCGCGCAGCAACGTCCGCGCCTGCTCAAAGTCACTTAATGTGCCCAGAGCCGTGACAGCGTCGATCCTCGCTTGCCGCGCCTGGGTCTTGGTGTCGGAGAGAGCCGTTTTCAGCATCTCCCAGGCGGTATCCGTTCCCGACTCCGCGCTCTTGTCTTTGTCAGGCTGCGCCACCGGAACATCGGGCTCTTCGCCATTGGCGGTGTTCGTATCTGCCGGAGCCTGGACCGGTGGCGTAGACTGCTGGGCCTGCATTACCGTACTCACGACGCCCAAGAATAAGATCAGCACTAATCGTATCTTCATCATGTTCCCTCGCTCTCGGCTGCGAACTAGTCCTCACCCCGTGCGAAGAATAAAAAGTACGCAACTAACTTCGCTCGCTGGAATATTGGATGAACCACGGCTCAGTCCGGATTTCGACTTCTAGCAGAACATTCGGGCGGCAACAGAGAAGCCGGTTGAGTCCAGAGCTTGTTAAGGAAAACATGGGTGCCGCGCCTATGGCGCTCCGGATCATGATGGGGATTCCGACCCAGCCCTTCCGGGCTGGGCCGATGTTTAGCGGGCGGCCCCGGGCCTCGATAGGGCCTGGTCCCAGAGACTACCGTTCGGCCTCAACACATGGGCGCTTCCGCAGGTTCTGAATAACGTACCTCAGGGGCTAAAGAGGGTGGGTGAGAACTCGGGATTTAGAAATTTAGTCCCGAAAGCACGGCTGGAGGATTAC
Source organism: Acidobacteriaceae bacterium (assembly GCA_035695685.1). Lineage (GTDB taxonomy): Bacteria > Acidobacteriota > Terriglobia > Terriglobales > Acidobacteriaceae > PALSA-350. Next base: position 9,585 of record DASRRN010000183.1, read on the forward strand.
GTCGCGGCCCATATTCAGCCGTCCCTGCGGGACTGGGTTGTCCTTTCAAATCCAACCCAGGACTAGCGTCCTGGGCTAAGCTCAGACGTCCCTGCGGGACTGGAGCTTGGAAATCAGGTTCTCACACACGGGCTTAAAGCCCTCATGGGTCGCGTGGTTTACGGCACGGCTGAAAGGCTAGATGATTTTGTTTTTGTTTATGTACGGGGTTCAGAGGGTGTATGAGAACCGAAAAGAAGCCGCAGATCTCTCCACTGCGCTTCGGTTCTCACACACCCTCTGAACACCCTAGGATTGCCTCCCGATGTTCTGCTATAGATCAAAATCCCCACTGAGCCGTGGCTCATCCAACAGAGCGCTAAAAATGAAAGCCGATCTCAGCCGACAATGTTCGCGGAGTTACGTAGTGCGTCCCGCTAAACGTCGACAGGAAATTGTAAAGCGCGTACTTGTTGGCGATGTTCACGGCTGTCAGGCGCAAACTCCACTTGTACCGGTCACCCTTGAAGATGTTGTCTTCACCAATGGCGGCGTCGAAGAGATTGCGCGGCTGGATGCGGGGCGGATTCTTGTCGTCATTCTCTGTCCCGGGGGCCGGGACTTTTACCAGGTTCGACGTGAGTCCTGAAGCCGGGCACGGAGTGGGTAAGGGGGTCGTCGGGGTCGCTCGGATCCCGTCGCATATGAGGCCGGCCTCAAACTCCTGATCTGCTGTCAGACCACTCAGGTCGATTCCCGCTTGCCCATTCGGCAACGTCACCGACGGTCCGCCGTTGATTGGATTGCACAAGCTGTTTGGGTCGGTGACGTTATAGCAAGGTACGGAGCCGGCAACCAGACCGCTGTCATACCGCCAGTTGAAAGATATCCAGGGTTTGAGCATGCCTGTCCCCGGTATCTGGTACTGCACGTGCGTTGTCTCGTTGAATCGTTCATCGTGATCAATCCGAAAAGGATAGCCACCTTGCCCTACGGTTGCCCCAGCCCCGGCCGACTGCGGCGGAAAGAAGCGAGCCGCGACTGAAGACATCACCACAAACGCGCTGAAGTTATGAAAATTCGGCACATCCGCACGCAGCGCGAAGCCAGGGATCTTCGAGTTGTGCCAGTCAATCGGAAAAAAGATGGGAGTGTTGCCCAGTATGCTGAAGTCGAAGGCATTGTGGGTGTATTTCCAAATGTAGTCTCCGCTGAATACGAAATACTTGCCGGCTGCTTGTTGGAAGCCCGCGTGGAACTCGTTGCGGTAACCTGGTTGAAGCGTGCCCGATACTCCAGGCGTGCAAGCAAGGAGCGGAGCCAACACGTTATTCGAGCATCCTGAGCTGGATAGCACCAGATTCTCATTGAATGGCGTTTCCAGAGTACGCGCGTACGAGACGCGCAGCACCGTGTTGGTAGGCTTGAGGCTGTAAGCGACGCCTACACGTGGCTCCGCTTGCCTCGCCACCGTGAGACCGTTGTACAGGTCACCGCGGATGCCGAGATTGAACAGCCAGTTGCCGGCCTTGACCTGGTCCTCAACATACAGGGCCAGTTCCTTAACATCGGTGTGGCCGAAGTAATGGTAAAAGTCGCCCGCACGGGTCAGGTCATAGGGTGCGAGATCCGAATCGTAGGTGCCCGCAGGGTTAACCGCCGGGTCATTCGATATCAGGCCAGCCGCAGCGCATTGTGTGGGGTCGGAAAATCCAGGCTGTGGATTACCATCGGCATCGACGCATGGAGCATTGTAAGCGGAGTCCACGATGCCAAGACTGTCGTTCTCACGCAGGAATGTCTGCTGGTAGACCGCGCCTAACTTGATATTGTTGATTCCCTTTTGGTAGGAGAGATCTGTGCGCAGCCCCGCATTCGTGAGGGTCCGATACTGCGCGATCGACGAGGTTTGCAGGTTCGGGGGACCTAGATCAGCCAGAGGATTCCCGCTGGGGTAGTAATTGTACGCATCCCGGCGAACATAGCCCCCAAAATTGAGCACTGCATTCGTTCCGAGAACCCGTGTATACGTGGGCGCGATATCGAAGGTTTCAATCTTCGACTTCTGGTCGGCGTTCCCAACGTTGGCGAAGACCGGGTCCGGTCCAGCTCCCCCACTGACCACGTTCGAGACGTTCAGGTTGTCGTAGGTATTCGGCGTCTGAAACCACGAGCGGCTGTAGTTCAGATTCAGGTGAACGGAATCCGCCTGCGTAAATTGATAGTCTACCCGATCAAAGACATTCTGTTCGTTTCCTTTGGCATGGAAGACGACGAACTCTGGCGGATCCAGGAATCTCCCCGTATTCAGTCCATCCGCTTCGAAAAAGTTTCCCCAGTTTTTGCCGCCATAGCCAAGGTCAAAACTCCCGGTCGCCGAGCCAAACGCTCCATACGAGGCCGCAATGTCCCCCGTTGGCTTGGTCAAGCCCTGACCCGACCGCGTAGTCGCGACGATCACCAGGCTGGTCTTCCCCCCGTACTCCGCCGGCGGCGCGCCTGATATCACCTCAAGGGACTGAATCGAGTTGGACGGAAGCTGGTTGGAGAA
>DASRRN010000184.1:0-12033 GCA_035695685.1 Acidobacteriaceae bacterium
GTAGAAGCCAGCGTCGCCGCAGCGCGCAGAAACTTACGACGGTTCACGTTGATCTCCCTTTGAGTATGCGGAATTCCTATTGGTTAACACTACCAGCCGACCTCGTCACTGCTTAACTCTGTACCTCGCCAACGCGTCCTCATCGATATCCAACCCAATGCCGGGATAGGGCGGCGCCAATATCTGCCCATCTTCAATCCGAAACATCTTTTCGCTTTTCAGCACCTTCAGTCCTGGCGACCATTGTTCTTCCGGCAACAGCGGCGGAGCAATCAGGGCCAGCTCCTGCCAGGGTGAGCCGATTGCCAACGTGGCTTGCAGCCAGCCGGCCAATGGCAGAGACATGGCTCCGTGCAGGATGATGGGCACATGAAAGGCTTCGCCCAGCACCGCCACCTGCCGGCAGCGGAAGATACCACCCGCCTGACGCCCGTCAGGCTGAAGGATGTCATACGTACGATGCAACAGACAATCGCGATAGGGTGCCAGAGATGAGTAGCTCTCTCCCCCGGTGATCAGAATGTCCACTCGTTCGGCAAGCCTTGCCGGTGAATCGTAGTCGCTGCGGGCGAACGGCTCTTCCAACCAGTAAGCCCCGGCAGACTGCAGCGCGCGCGCAACGTGCAGCCCGGTATCGAAATCCCAGACTTGTTGGCCAGCCATGCTGACGGGCATTTCGGCTGTGCGGTCAAACATCAAGTAAAAGTCGCTGCCCGTGGCGGTCTTGATCCGGCGGCAAACCTCTACATCGTCGAGAGGGTCCGGCCTCCAGACACGAATCTTCATGCCTTTGAATCCAGCGCTTTTGATCTTGACCGCCATATCAACCTGGTCCTTAAAACTAACCTGGGACTGATCGGCTGCACCTTGCCAAACGCATGTGAGATAGGCGGTAACGCGATCGGATGCGCCGCCGAGCAGTTGGTAGACAGGGCGATTCGCAATCTTTCCAATCGCATCCCATATCGCATGTTCGACGCCGCCCCATCGCCACAATCCGTTCTGCAATAGAACGTTTACATTGAACAGGTCCGCGCCCACGAGGGTCTTTCTCACCAAAGGTAGCGTCTCAGGAGCCGGACCCGCGAAGGAGTAGCCGACAACACCGGTATCGGTAACCACTTTCGCAACGTTATACCTATCCTGGAGCCCGGCGGCAATCGCTGCGTCACTGATTGGAATTCTGATCTCAAAAAGATCGACCTCGGTGATCCGCACTGGCTTTACGGCGGCGTTGAGTGCTTTGATCGCCCCGTTCCCGGCGGAGTAGTTGAGCAGACTTCGACGCGTGAGCTCAGGCATGGACTCGATACTCCTTGATCGCATCTTCGTTGAGATCAAGACCTAGTCCGGGAAGATCAGGAAGAAGGATAAAGCCATCTTTGATAGTGAAGGGGTCCGGCGTACGCACCAGTTTACGCGCAGGCTGCCACTGTTCCTGCGGCAAATTGGGGCCGCCGATAATCTCCTGCCACTCGCAATTAGCCATGGCACAGCCAGCTTGTATATAGCCAGCCAGCGACAGGGATGCTGTTCCGTGTTGAATGCACGGTATGCCAAACGCTTCGGCGAGGATGGATATTTTTCGCGCCATCCAGATGCCACCACAAATCCGTGTATCCGGCTGGACAACGTCATAGGTCTTGTTAACCAAAAACTCAGCAAATTCGAATGTGCTTTTGGCCAACTCTCCACCTGTAATGAGGATGTCGACCTCTGCGGCTAAACGCGCCGGCCCGTAAATGTCATGCCCATCAAAAGGTTCTTCCAGCCAATAGGCATCGTGCTTTTCAAGTCCGCGGCATACCTGGAGCGCAGTCGGATAATCCCAAACCCAGCCTGGCCTGACTGCGGTCCTGTCCAGCATGATCTTGAAATCTGGGCCGACCGCACTACGGATCACCCCCACTGCGTCGACGTCATCCATCGGGCGCGGCCTCCAGGCGCGAATCTTCATGCCCAGTATGCCCGCCTCTTTCAGCCGCACGGCAAACTTTGCCTGAGTTTCATAGGCGATATCCGACTGATCCGATTCAATGCCCCTGCCATCGGCGGGCGGCTTCCTCCACGGCCAAACAGTGGTTCGATAAACCCTTAACTTGTCCCGCGTGCCCCCCAGCAGTTTGGCCACGGGCAGGCCTGCAATTTTTCCGATTGCGTCCCACATCGCATGTTCCACACCCGACCAGATCTGCACCCCAGCCTCGCCACGCTCCATTTGCAGCCGGGCGATGTTGCGATCAACGGCAAACAAATCCTGCCCGACCAGGGTTGGCTTAACCCAGCGCTGAAGAATGTCTTCTGGGCAAGGGATGAAGGAAACGCCGGTGATTCCTGCATCTGTGCGTACATAGCTCACGCCGTAGTCATACACCCGCTGATCCGTCGCTTCCTCGCCGGCGCTTTTCGGTATGCTTACCCGAAACGACTCAACGTCGGTAATGCGAACCGTATGCACTTCCGCGCTGAGACTGCTTACTGCATCCAGGAGCCCAGTGTCAGCACCGAAACTTCGAAGCGGATTCAGAAGCGGCGCGGCCGTGGCAGCGGCCGCCCCCTGGAAAAATGTTCGACGATTGAACATCAAGAGATTGCCCTCGCCACTTAGTGGACCTCAGTCTGCCCCTGTTCTGGTAAAGAAAACGATAGGATGTTTCCACCGGATGCGATCGCGACATATTGCCGTCCCTTGAACATGTAAGTCATGGGAGAGGCCTTCCACGGATCGTTCGCCTTGAAGTTCCACAGCGTCTTCCCTGTCGCCGCATCGACTGCTGCAAAATTACCTCCCGACTCGCCGTAAAAGACCAGGCCACCAGCTGTCGACAGCACGCCCGAGTAGTTGGCCTCCGGAGCACCCACCTGCGGGACCTCCCAGATAATTTTGCCGGTATCAATATCAAGCGCGCGCAAATACTTGGCCCCCGGGTCAGCCGGATCGCGGTAGCCTTCATATCCGCCGGCATGGGCAATCTTGTAAACACTACAGTCCTCCACTGCCATGACATAGAAAAGCTGAGTCTTGGGATCGAACGATGACGAATACCAGTTGGTCGCCCCACGCACCGCCGGGCAGGTCTTGACTCCGGCTTCGGTGGGCTGGTTAGCCGGTAGCAACTGCGGCATTCCATCGGGGCCAATGCCGCTGGCCCAATTCAACTTTTTGACGAAGGGCTTGCCCAGGAGCAATTCGCCGTTGGTCCGGTCCAGAACGTAGAAGAATCCATTCCGGTTCGCCTGCAGCAGCAATTTTCGTTGGCGCCCCTGGTACTCGGTGTCAACCACAAGCAGAGGCTCGGCGGCGTCCCAATCATGAAGATCGTGGGGAGTGAATTGATACTGCCACTTCAGCTTGCCATCCCGTGGATTCAACGCCACGACACAGTCGGTATAGAGATTGCGGCCGCCGCGTTGGTCTCCATCGGTCGCAGGAAACGGATTTCCGACTGCCCAATAAAGAGTATCGGTCTCCGCATCGTAGGAACCCGTGAGCCAGGTTGCGCCACCTCCAGTTGCCAAAGCCGCCTCGCTCCATGTCTGTGCTGCGGAATCTCCGGGCTGGGGAATAGTCCAGAATCGCCACACCTCCTGTCCGGTCGTCGCTTTATAAGCGGCAACAAACCCGCGGGTTGGCAAGTCGCCACCGCTGATCCCCGAAATTACCAAATCACCTACCACCAAAGGCGCGCCGGTTGCACTGTAGGGACCGGGCCTCTGCGGCATTTTCACATTCCACATCACGCCCCCGGTGAGGCGATTCAGGCATACCAATTCAGCACCGCTGGTAGCAAAAAATACGCGATCATCCAACAGCGCCACCCCGCGGTTCGGCTCGCCATTACGCGCCGACTGCATGTGACACCAGATCTCCCCTCCACTTGCGCCATCGATGGCGCACACTTTCCCGGGCGCCGTGACATACATTACGCCGCGGCTCACAATGGGTGTTGTCTGGAGTCCGGAGCCCCCGAGCGAATAAATCCATTGCGGCTGCAGAGTATGCACGTTCTGAACGTCAATCTGGGTTAGCTTGCTGTAGCGGTTACCTCCCTGATGGCCGTTGTAGGTAGGCCAATCTCCCGACTTCAGGTCAGACTTCAGTTCAGTCATGGCCTTCATGCCGTCAGAGGATATCGGCGCCGATTCCGTTTTCAGGGGTCCCGCCGTTGGTCCCGACAGGCTGCTCAAATAAGCCAGGAGATCTCGCCGTTCTTCCTCCGTTGCCTGCAACGGAGACATATAGGACTGCTTCTCTTGAGTGATCGTCACGTACTCTGAGTCGTTAAGAAGATGCATGCGGCCCACGAAGTCCTGAAGTTGCAGAGCGTGGTCCGACCGGTGGCGTGCAAAACCCCGTAAGGATGAGCCGTCTCTCAGCCGTACATCGACGACTGCCCAACTTAAATCGGGGCAGAAAGCAAAGGAAGGGCAGCTCGCCGTGGTGTGCATGCCCATTTGCGAAGCCGGATTGTCCAGAACCAATTCGATCTCGTGTTCCGTGCGTCTCAGCCCGACATCAGATAAATCGGGTCCGTTCGCGTTTCCCCGCCCATGGACCATGTGACATGTAGCGCAGTTGCCTTTAGCGAAGAAGAAACGCTCTCCCGCTGTTCTATCCCCGATCGCCGCGCTATCCGACGCCGCAGTGTTGAGAGACTTCACCCAAACCGCAAGAGACCGAAGCTGCTGCTCTGGCAGATCGAATGCCGGCATGCCGCCGGGCATTCCATTCTTGATCAGATCGTGGATCTCTGCTTCGGTCCTGGTTCTTAGATTTTGATTATTCACGAGCGCGGGCGCCCGGTCTCCGCCCCCTCCATGCTCGCCGTGACACCCGGCGCAGAGCTGCCTAAACTGCGCCTCACCAGGAAAACTGACGTTTTGTGCCTGAGCCCACGGTTGCCACGCGATGCCGCAAGCGACCAATATGGCATAAACAACCCTCACCAATGTTATGCCTCTGCCTCAACGATGCTGGAGTGAAAGAACAGTTTCGCTTACGCCGTCTTTTTTGTCTTTCTCTTTGAGCCTCTGGAACTCATCAAGATAGGTAGCCGCAAGCGCGCGATCTCCTCTTTTTCTGGTCAAGGTTGACAAGATCCAATATGCATTTGTGTAGCTGGGATCGAGTTTAATAGCGGTGGCCAAATAGCTTTCTGCTTCCGCATCTCGTCCTAGTCGCCGCATGGTCCTTCCCAACTCATAATTCGCAGTTGCACTCGCCGGGTTCATTTGCAGCGCGTCCCGCAAAATCGCAGCAGCCTTGTTCAAATCCTGATCTTCGAGAAACGCTCCGTAATCAATGAGCGGCCACTCGTCTTTGCTGTGCCGCCTTGCATTAATTTCGATAGCCTTGCAAAAGTTGTCGGTCGCTCGAGTCGCATCGGAGAGGCCTGCGTAACTCAAGCCAAGATTATCGTACACACTCGCATAGTCCGGTGCGAGCTCAAGTGCTTTCTGAGATGCAGCGATCGCATCTTCGAATTTGCTCATCGTGTAGTAGTACCGGGCCAACTGGTAATACAGCTCGGGCATGTCTGGTTTGAGCCTGATTGCACGTTCTAACTCCTGCTCCACCGCGCCGGCCCAACCCACCTCGACGAAATTAAGCGCATACAGCTGGTGAATACGCCAGTCGTTTGGCTGGAGTTTATAGGCCCGATTCAGAAATCCGACCGACTCTTCCAACTGACCCTGCCGAAAGCGAATGAAAGCCGCCAGGTAGATGAGATTTTCATCCAAGGGCCTGGTCTTTAACGCTTCCGATACCCGGGTAAAGCCTTGAGGGTAGTTCTTGAGTTCCCGGTAGGTCCAGGCAAGATGCAATCCCTGATCCTGAGTAGCGTTGCCGCCCAGCAAACAATTCCAGAGCGCATCCTGGGCTGCGACGAAATCTCTTCCCGAAAAAAGAATTTCACCCTGACTACACGGTGGGGCCGTCTGTTCGACCTCGCCGAAGGCAGAGGCTGACAACAACGCAGTCGCGAGTAGCGCTGTCACAGCAAGCATGAGCCTTGTTCTGTTCGGTCCGGTCAGCATTTACCTTCACCGCTGTAGATTATCGACAAATTCACCGCCAAATTGGCGCTCCCATGTGTCGATCCTAGAAAACAATCTTCAAGACGATCTCAGTAATCTTGGGACCAGGCTGAACCCCAAAATTGAGGTTGCTATATTCCCCTGTGTATTCGCCGAAGTGCCCATTGGGTGTGTTATCGGCAAGATTTGTGTCAAGACCGCCGTAATTCTGGCGATTAAACGCATTGAACATCTCTACCCGCGTTTCGAAGTATCGTCCTTCGCCGAAGGAGGTCCGCTTATAAAACGACAGGTTTTCATTGAGTACAGCGAGCTGTTGAAGGTGATCCAGAAAATATCTGCTGTTTCCGAACGAGTAGGGTGCGGGGCTCGCAAACCCATCGGCATTCAAGAATTTGGTTCCGTGCGCTGTGCCGGTAGTATCGAAAAGGCTGTTGTATTTCACCACCTGACCCCTGCTCGCCAGTTTCTGCTTGACGCCTGGCACGATATTGACAAACAGATTGGAGTTAAAAATCGGCAGGCCCGGAACGTCCGGTGTGATATGGATGGGCGCTCCACTTTCATAGCTTTGCAACCCTGAAAACCCGAAGCCTTCAACCAGGCGGCCCACCAACCCTTTATTCAGATACTGCCTTCCATGACCAAACGGCAAATCGTAGACGTAACTGATCTGCAGGTTTTGAGGAGTGTTCAAGTCTCCGAGCGACTTCTGGCTCTTCGGGTTATAGGTATCCTGCGTGGTATTGTCCCCTGCCTGCGAGAACCCTACATTGCTAAATTCTTTTGAATAAGTATAGGCCACGAGGAGGGTGAACCCGTTGGAGTATCTTTTTTGCACCTTTGCCAGCAGGCCGTTCCATGAGGAACTGCCCGCGGGATAATTTGTCGGATTCACAGCCAGAAATTGAGGAAACGGCCTGAGTGCCTGCGCCAGACTTCCCGTGAACCCCGGGTACGGGGGCGTATATCCAGCAGCCACGACGGCCGGGCTGTTGATATCTTCTGTCAGCAGTGCGCCCAGAGCCAAATTACCGGGTCTCACCTGATTATAGGTAGGATTTCCGCCTCCTGGTATGTGGTGCCCCACTTCTCCTACGTAACCAACATCAAAATAAAACGATCCGAGTGTTCGTTGAACGTCTAATTGCCAGATCTGGTTATCCTGAAGCCGATTAGACTTTCCGTTGCGAGTATCCAGCAGGGAGATATTTTGCCCGTTGTATATGGTAGGCGAGAGTACTGCCGTGGCTACAAGCTTTGATGCGGGAAAGCCGGAGTCGAGCCCGAACGAAGGCGTATAGCCTGAATCCGGGCTAATTGCTGTGGAGTTCAAGCTGAAGCCGCTCTGGTCGTAGGTATATTGAAACGGAGCGTAAATGATCCCGTAGCCGGCGCGCACCACCGTGTTGTGGGTCAGTTCGTAAGCCAGACCGATGCGCGGTCCCCATCCGCCTTTCCACGTTGAAAGGAATGAATTCGAACCCGTCCTTCCTGCACCTTTCCCGGCAAAGATAAGCCCGCCGGAAATGCCTCCGGCAGCAGCATTGGCTAGGTTTGGGTTCAGGGTCGTCATGTGCCCTTCCGCGTCGTTGATGGGTGTCTGCATTTCCCAACGCACACCATAATTGGTGGTCAGCCGCGCAGTAACACGCCAGCTATCCTGTGCAAATATGCCGAAATATTTGGTCCTCGCATACGTAGCTACATTTTGTTGCGTGCTTGCATTGTCTACATAGCCAAGCAGAAAGCTGGCGATAGGGTTTCCGGTATTACTGCCCGTTTGATTCGGGCCGATGCCGGTCTCCTGGTTACTAAAGTTGAAAGCACCGGCAAGCCCCTGGGGAGTGGTTGAATCACCCTGGAAAGCGTTGAAGCGTTCCCCAAACTTGAAGTTGTGTTTGCCTTTAGTCCAGGAGAGAACGTCGTCGTATTCCCAACTGGCATTACCGTTAATCTGGTAGCTTTGGGCAAAGATGTTCGCATATCCATTTGTAAAATTGAATGCCGGTTGCTGGGGTTCAAACCGGCCCTGGGGATAGACCCCGGGTACCTTGATCAACGGAGTGTTAGGAAACGTGTATGAACCTGGCAAGTTTGCCTGGTTGGGATTTGTATAGTGTGTGGCGGCAGCCGAAAAGTGATTGAGGAGTGACGGTGAAATGATCCAGTCGTACCAAGGATTAAAAATGTTGACGACGGTGTCAAAGTGATTTGCCTGGAATATGCCGTCAGGTTGATAACCAACGAAGGTGTCCCGACGATAGGTTCCGTGGATGGATTGCTTGCGTGTAAGGTTGTGGTCGATGCGAATGAAATAGTGATTTTCATCTCTGTTGTTGGGCGAGGTTGCAAAGTAATTGTTAACCAGCGCCCCATTCGTCGGCTTGGGTAACAATCCGATTGCCTGCAATGCAATTGCGCTGGTGGGTGTAATTTGATTATTAGGAAACGGTTGACGTACACCGTTAACCTGAGTGGCGGGATTGTAGAGAATCTGACCTTGTGCAAGTTGATCGGAGAAGTCCCCCGTCCGTTCCGCTTCGGTCGGTATGGTGTAGTACTCCGGAGTTTGGATCGAGGTCCAGTAATTCGTGTAGTTGAAGAAGAAGAAGGTTCGCCCTACGCCGTTGTAGAGATGCGGGATCCGTACAGGGCCGCCAATCGATAGCGGCAGTTCGTATTGGTGATCGGTTGATACCTTGGCTACGTTGTACGCTCTTGCATCCAAAGCCGTATTCCTGAAGAACACAGCAGCATTCCCGTGGTAGGCATCTGTCCCCGACCGCGTCAACTCGGTGACTGCGCCACCGGAACTGCGGCCAAACTCTGGCGCCGGCACTCCGGGCTGCGTATAAACCTGACTAATGACATCGAAAGAGGGGTGGACCACGAGTACCGCGGTATTCTGAGTCGGTGAGAACAGCTGGGGAATTCCATCCACCTGTACTTCCTGAGCAAATGCCCTCCCGCCGGCGATGTTTACTCCGTAGAAGCTCCCGCTAGCGCCAGGCGTTAGATTAATCAGCAGCGTGGAATCACGGAAAGAACCGGTCGCCGGCACTACCGGAGTGCCCTGCACTATCTTTTCCTCGAGCGTGGTCGAGTTCGCGATTTTCTCAGTCTCCAACGCCGTGCCGCCGGCATTAACCTCTACAGTGCTGCTGGTGGTGCCGGGAGACAGTTGCTCGTCGAGCTTGACGATGTTCGTGGCCTCGACGTGGATGTTTGTGGCGACGATCGTCTTGAATCCGGGAGCCTCGATGGTTACTTCATAAGATCCGACATTGAGACTCTGTACCAGATAGCTGCCATCGGAGTTGGTTATTCCGTTGATAGCGACCTGCGTGTCGATATTTTTGACGGACACCTTTGCTCCGGGAATGACCGCACCCTGCTGATCTGAAACGATCCCGTTGATCGAGCCAGTTGCCTCCTGGCTCCAGGAAGCAGCCTCCCCCCCTACTGCCAAGCCAATCAGCATTACCAGGACCTGCGCTATCGCAAGGAAATCTAGTGTTCCAGGACGGGTCTTTCGCCAGCCGTTCGCTAGCTCCGCCGCGCCAAATCTTCCGCCATCCGTAGCGAAATCATGAATAGTCCTTTGCATTACCGCTCTCCGCAGAAAAGCTATTTTTGCTTGAAACAGACGTTCTCGATGCGGTTCCAAGTGATACATTGCGATATATGAGGTGTCAAGCATAAACATGGACCGCGAAGTTAATAACTACCAAACATTTCATTTTATTAGGATCACGGTTCAGTTTTCATAGACTCGTGCGCAGACTGCGCGGGACCGCATTGAAAGGGCTCTTCATCGCAAAGAAGTTGTGTTGCGATAGCTCAGTCTTTGTTGGTCAGTGCGTGTTTGAAGGGATCAAACGGTGCCAGCGCAAAGTGAGCCTCACAACCAGAATGCCTGCCCGTGTGCATTTAGTCTTGCGGGTCGTACTGCCATCGTCACCGGTGCCGCCACTGGTATCGGCGAAGCGATTGCGATACGGCTCGCGCACGCGGAGCAAGGGTTGCAGTCGTGGATCTGAACCTGGCCGGAGCGCAGCAAGTCGCAGCAGCTCTCCCCAACGGCGCCTTTTCCATCGAAGCAGACGTTGCTGATGTCGCGTCTGTTGGCCGGGCCGTCACCCTGATAATGCGGGAGGCTAGCCGGATCGAAATTTTGGTAAATAATGCAGGGATCGCCGGCCCGGCAGCCTATATCTGGGAACAAACAGATGAGGACTGGCAGGGCAACATAGCCATCAACCTAACCGGGATATTCAATCGCACAGGCAAACCAGACGAGCTTGCAAGCCTCGTTCACTTCCTTGCCAGCAGTGAGTGTTCATTTGTCACCGGGCAAGGCTACGACGCTAGCGGTGGCCGTGCGACGTACTGACGGCTCAGAGGAATGAGCGAGGCGAAAGTCGGTCGATATTTTTTCCGCAGTGGCCCTCAGGGCAGCAACGATACCCTTCTCAATGCTGTTGTCTCTGACCCGCATCTTGGGCACCGAAGTGCTCAGAGCCACATGCACTTCACCCGCAGGGTCGAAGACTGGCACACCAAAGCAAATGCCTCCGGGAACCGACTCCTCGCGATCGGTTGCATAGCCATCCGCACAGATCTGGCGAAATTCTTCTTCCAGCTTCGCGCGATCCGTAATGCTCTTCTCGGTAAAGTGCCAAAAACCATAACTGCGAAAGAGTTTCTCCCGCTGCTCTTGACTTTGAAATGCCGCGATCACCTTGCCAAGAGAACTCGCGTTTGGAGGAACAATATGGCCAACAACGTTGCACATTTTGATAATTTCCGGGCTATCAAACACTGAAACGACCTCAACTCTGTTATCAAACAAGGCGCCCAAGCTGACTGTTTCTCGCAAAGACTTATTCAGTTCGAGCATGTGGGCTTCCGCCACTCGAAGAAGCCGGGCAAGCCAGATGGTGGGCACGATTGAACGCATTCCGGGTGCGAGCCGGTATTCGCCGGATTCAGACGATGCCAAACACGCTGCGGCTTCTAGCGTGCGGAGGAGCCGAAATGTTGATGTCTTCGAAAGTTGAACACGCTTCGCAATCTCTTGTAGCCCCATCGGCGCTCGAGCCGACTGTAAAATCTCCAGGACTTTTAAGCTTTTGCTTACAGCCCGAGACAGATACTGATTGTCTCCACCGCTCTTCTTCTTCGCGGATTCACTCGGTTTCCGGGAAGCAGCGTTGATCTTGGCCACTTAACAGAGTAGCACAGCCTTTAGATTCTTCGCTAAAAAATGAAACAGACTTCCATAATTGCGCCAATTTGTCCGAAAAGAAGGTGAGCGCTACACGAACCACAGGTCTTCTGGCGGGAAGTGGGCTTACCGAGGAGCCCAGCCGCGCAGCTTGGCGTAGCTTCCACTGATCGGGTAACCAAGCCGAGAGTTCACTCATTTGCGCACCCGGTAAGTTGATCAGCAGTTGAGTGAGCTAGAGTTGGGGGTCCACGTCAAGGCGACGGAAGGTACTGGTTAGGAGTTTCGGGAGTTTCGGGACATCCATGATAGGTAACAGTCAAGGGGAAGCGGAGATTCCCCTTGACTTGGCGGAAGGTGTTCTCCCGAAACTCCCAGCAAAATGGCGAAGTTCTACTTCAGAATCATCTTGCCGAGTGTCGACAAGGATCGGGAGATTTGTGGTCAGACGGGACTGGAACTTTGCTGGGCGGAATGCGGGACAGCCTGACAGGCGCTAACGGTGAGCAGTACCGCTTTAGAGGCGATTTAGAATAGCCCGGAAGACGACAGTTACGATGCCGTATGAGTTCGGGGACGTGATCCTAGTCCCGTTTCCGTCTACGAACCAAGCCACTTTTAAGCAGCGGCCAGCAGCCATTGTTTGCAGTCAGGCGTTTCGAAAAGCGTACCTCAGCGGCTGAAGCCGTCAAGCACAGGCGATTTACGGCACGGCTGAAGCCGTGCCCTTCGTACAGAGTTTCTCCTCACCTGGAGAACGTACC
>DASRRN010000185.1:0-7508 GCA_035695685.1 Acidobacteriaceae bacterium
AAAAACCGTCGAGGAAGCCCGTTCCGTCGCCGGCAATTCTTCTTCAAGAAAAACCGGCGGAAGGACGACCTTGGTTGATTGAATACGAAGATCATCTGTGGGATAGAGCATGGTCTTACTCTTAATTTAGCAGCGTTAGGCCTAATGCCCCCGCCCTTCCTGTTTAGCGTCAGTTCACTCGATCGCGTCGTGCTTACCATTGGTGGCCAAAAAGTCTGCGGGACATACCTATTTTCCGGGCATAGAAAGACCGGGCTCCCCAGCCATGACGCAAATCACAAAGACTGGCCTAGTCGCTTCTCCAGCACTATGCGGTACCTGCAGCGAACGCCAACAAGGCCTTGAACACGACTGACCATGAAATTTTGCATGGCCCTAGCGTAGAGAGAGCCATTTTCTGCGTCGGGTGAAATGTTGCAGCACGGACTGGCATGTTGCTAACCGGTGCTCCTGGGCCGTTAGGAGCACGGCCGCAAGAGAGATCGCCCTTGATGTTTTTTAGAGTAGGCCCTCGACCATGCTGTTTTGCATTCAAGGCACCTTTCCGCGCGACCCCCCCAAAGTACCATTCCCTGGCAGGCCTTCTCACGGTCAACTAGAGGCGTGGGCGTTCGGCCGTTTGAGGGGTTTAAGTGAAGATTGTTGCAGCTGTCATGTTGCTAACCTTGTTGGGGTGTTCCCAGCAATCGCAGCGATTCGTGCCTTTTGTCGAAGACGACACCATTCTGGCACTCGATACAAAGACCGGACAGACGTGCGTCTCATACAAGCAAGTCGCCTTGACGAAGGGCGGCACTCCCATGCCCTACTGTGTTGACCTCTACAATTCAAAATAGATCGCGGGTGGCGGGGATATTATTGAATGCTGCAAAGGTGATGTCCTCCTGGCAGGTTGAGCTGTCGAATGTTACCCGAAGCCGGAGTGAGAGGGAGATAGCGCCGCAGGGGCTGAAGCCCTCGTCCTTCTGGCTCTTTTCGGCACGACTGAAGTCGTGCCCTGATACAAAGTCTTTTCTAATTGGCTCAACACAGACTGGCTCGAACATTAGTTTTGCAGGCTTCAATAGCTAATGCAATCCCCCGACTTTGTCGCGCGTGCGCTCAATGTGGGGCCAGTACTTGAAGAAAGGGAACGCACTTGACACCATGCGGGGAGTATCTTGACCCTGCTATTTTTTTCTTGAGCACCTTCCCCGTGTTGGCGTCAACTTAGGCAACATAGCCGGACTTCTTGTCCCCCCCACACCCTCGCGCCCTGTGTCATACTAGGACGCCGTGGAGCGTGTATGCGTTGGCGACGCTTGTCCCACTTTAGTGTTAGCGTGGCCCTGGTCCTGTTGGCCGGATGTGCCCGTGAGTTGGGGAGTCGCTTCGAGACGCCAGTATTTGCCGCAGTCAAGGTAGTATTTATGGGCGACAGCATCACGTATTACTGGGGCCCTGGCCAACAGGGTGATAGCAACGCCTTCACGGTTAACTCCACCTGGGTGGACGCAGGCATATACGGAGAGACCTCAGGGCAGATGCTGTCTCGTTTTCAGCAGGACGTGATCGCTCTTAACCCGGCGATCGTGCACATCATGGCTGGAACAAATGACGTGTACCCAGGCTGGGTTCTATGTGGAGGGACTCAGGACGTTGACACCTGCGGCAATATCGAAGCTATGGTGGCAATGGCCAAGGCTGCCGGCATACAGGTTATTCTCGGTACTATCCCACCGTGGGGTCCGGGCTCAGCCTCATCATATTTCGATCCATCGCCAGCTCGCTACGACCGAATCAACGCTCTCAACCAGTGGATTACGCAGTTTGCAGTTGACAATGGTCTTACCCTGATCGACTACCACGGGCTGCTTGTGTCTTCCGATGGAAACACCTACGTGCCTGATCTGACGGTAGACGGTATCCATCCAAGCGCGCTCGCGTATACGCTTATGACCCCCGTAGCAGAGCGGGCGATCCTGGACGTTCGCATGAAGTAAACCTCACCCACATTTAGAGGGCGCGTGAGAACTGAAAAAGGAACCGCAGATCTCTCCACGGCACGCCGGGACAGGTCCACTGCGCTGCGCTCCGGTCGAGATGACAAATTTGTTGCACGGAAATTGCCCATTATCCAGTGGATGCACGCCCGTTCATGGCTCAACAAATTTGTCATCTCGACCGGAGCGCGCAGAGGCCGTCTCAAAGCTCACTCGGGAGTCAGGATGCGCCGTTTCCCCAGTTGAGGAGCGTGCGACGGGTCACTGGGAACGGTCGTTGGATCTGCGAGAATGCGGGGATCCGCTATTGGTACCGAGATGCCAGTTGAGCGAATCACGGCATTGCTGTTTGCAATGGTGACGTCGAGACTGTGTGGACCTGACGCGGCACTGTCGGTACGCGGGAATTCCAAGATGTAACGTTCACGAAGCATGGTCGTGAACCGCTCGAGTCCCCGCGAGACTTTGCCTATTTTGGTCGTAAGTACAAGGCCGCCGGTTTGTGCACAGACTAACTGAAAGGCGGCTTCGGGACTCGGCCGCGACTCATGGCGGGTGATGCCAAAGATGGCGACCCCGGAGGCCGCGGCGAAAACCCTGAGCTCATTCCAAGTGTTCACGCTTCCCCTATCCTGCCCGTCAGTGACTGCGAGGATAACGCGGCGACCCGGCAGCGATGACATATTGTCGGTTATGAATGCCAAGGAGTCCCACAAGTGCACTGCTTTTTTACAATGTGTTTGCTTTGGTCGAAGACGACTGTTCCACGATCGAAGAACTGCTTCAACACCGTCCTTGAGTTGGGTGCTATCGGCTGGTACGTCGTATAGAGAACGCGTCAGAGAGCAGTCAAGAGCATAGATAGAAACGTGATCCGACCGATGCAAGAAGTCCGGTGACAGACCTGCGATCAGATCGTCGATACCTGGCATTAAGTCAGCGTCGGGTTCGCTTACATCAAGAAGGATGGAAAGCGCGATCGGGTCGTCACCTTCAAGGCGCACGTGCGTCGGACGAAATTTCGGGCCCGCGTCAAGACTGATTGCGAACCTCGACCCGGAGATGAGTGGAAGCGGTTTGAGGGACGGACTCAAGACTAATACTGGTATTTGCAATAAATTTGCGTACACATGGAGTGTCAGCGGCGGGGAACTCTGGCCATAAAGGAGCGCTGCACTCAGTCCCAAGGCAAGACATCGCGTTGGATTAGCGAAACTTAACCATAAAAAACGGCGCCGCATCGGGTGTGGACCCCACTTCCTGGAGACCGCCCTAAAATTCTACTCCTGGACAATACGGCTCTGGAATGAGGCTTACTGGTGAAATCATCGCGCCTCATCGAAGAGAGCCCGGCCGAACAAGATGAGATTGCTTCTGTTGATTGGCTCTCTCAATGGCAACGAGTTTTCGAGTTGCGCTGATGAACGAAGGGCACGGCTTTTAGCCGTGCCCTTCGGCATAGAGTTGATGAGGGCTTTAGAGGGCGCGTGAGAACTGGAAAGGGAGCCGCAGATCCCTCCACTCGATTCAGGAAACGGTTTGCAACTGCTTACCCTTGGACTCTATGGCAGTAAGCAGGTTTTGCCAAGATTCATCGAAGGACTTCGCGCCCTGGGATTGCAGGTCGGCCGCTAGTTTTTCGAGATCGATTCCGGCTTTTCGAAAATCCGCCAGAACCGTTTCGCAGTCTCCTCCGTCCCGGGGAAGAGTTCCGGATAGCTTGCCGTGATCGCCAAATGCCAGAAGAGTTTTCTCAGGCATGGTGTTGACAGTGTTGGGCGCAGCCAGAGCACTGATGTAAAGAACATCCGAAGCCTTTGGGTCTTTGGTGCCGGTACTGGCAAACAGAAGTCTCTGGGGCCGCGCTCCACTGTTGGCCAAACGCTGCCAGCGGTCGGAGGCCAGGATGTCGCGGTAGGCCTTGTAGACCTGCTGCCCAACGGCGATACCGAGTTTGTCGCGTAGCGGGGTGGGTACTTTTTCCATGGTTGCGCCATCCCAGCGGCTGAGGAAGACCGAGGCTACGGATCGAACGTCGGGACTGAGGCCGGCGGCAATCCGCCGATCGAGCCCACACATGTAGGCGTCTGCCGACGCCAGATAGTGCTCGCGGGAAAAAAGAAGGGTGACGTTGATGGCGATACCGGTTGCGATGGCGTCTTCGATCGCCGGATTCCCTTCCTTGGTCCCGGGAATTTTAATGAACAGGTTGGGACGATTTGCTTTCTTGTGCAAGGTTGCGGCGGCGGTGACCGATCGCTTCGTGTCATAAGCGAGAAGAGGCGATACCTCGAGCGAAACGAAACCATCGTTGCCGGCTGTACGCTCGTGAACGGAAGCGAAGAGATCGGCGGCTCGAGTCAGATCCTGCACGGCCAGTTCAAAGAACAATTCTTCGCCGGAAAGGCCATTGGATAGAAGACGGCCAATCTCCGCGTCGTAGGATTTGCTCTTGGAGATGGCATGCTCAAAGATGGTTGGGTTCGAAGTGAGCCCGGTGACGGAAAGCTCATCGATGTAACGCTTGAGGGTTCCGTTATCCAGCAAGTCACGCGTAATGTTGTCGAGCCACAAGCTTTGCCCGAGATCGTGAAGTTCCTGTGTTGCCTTCATTTTTCCTCCTGCTCACTCTTTTGCCTCGCGTTTGCGTTGGTTACTAGGGCCCACCGCCTGTCGCAATCATTCTGCTCCTAAAGGCTTTGCTTCGTCACCATGCCGACTTGAAAAGCCATGGGCGGGAGGACGTGGGAACATAGATCCCGGAATGATGAGAGCCGCCTCGGGCCCTGGGGCTGCAGGTTTAGGTTCGTGGCCAAGAGGAGATCAAGCGGCGCGATGGGGAAGGCTCCAATTGGGCCGGATGTAGTGACAGGTGTAGCCGTTTGGATACCGTTCCAGATAATCCTGATGTTCGGGTTCAGCTTGCCAAAAGGGACCTGCCGGTTCTACCGCGGTCACGACTTTTCCGGGCCAGATTCCTGAGGCATTAACATCGGCGATGGTGTCTTCCGCGGTGCGTCTCTGCTCATCAGTGGTATAGAAGATGGCGGAGCGATAGCTGGTTCCGCGGTCGTTTCCCTGGCGATTCAATGTGGTGGGATCATGAATCTGAAAGAAGAACTCGAGCAGCTTGCGATAGCTCAATTGCTGCGGGTCAAAAACGATCTCGATGGCTTCTGCATGGGTTCCATGATTGCGATAGGTGGCGTTGGGAACATCTCCGCCGGAATATCCGACGCGGGTCGAGATGACACCGGGGTAGCGGCGCAACAGGTCCTGCATGCCCCAAAAGCAACCACCGGCCAGGATTGCCGTTTCATGGGTTGATGACATTTTCTATTTCTCCTTGATTTGCTCAAATAGTTTGAGGTATTGACCGTAGCCTTCGCTTTCCAGCTCGTCAAGGGGAATGAAGCGCAGGGACGCCGAATTGATGCAGTACCGCAATCCGCCAGCATCCCTGGGGCCGTCGTCAAATACGTGACCCAGATGGCTGTCAGCATGGCTGGACCTCACCTCAGTGCGGCTCATTCCGAGAGTGTTGTCAGGCCGCTCCCCGACGTTTTCAGGGTCAACGGGTTTAGTGAAACTGGGCCAACCACATTCGCTGTCAAATTTGTCGAGGGAGGAAAAGAGCGGCTCACCGGAAACGATGTCCACGTAGAGGCCCGGCGCATCGTGATCCCAGTATGCATTCTCGAACGGACGTTCGGTAGCGCTCTGCTGGGTGACCCGAAATTGTTCGCGAGACAGTCGAGATATAGCCTCAGCATCTTTGGTGTAGTTGGTCATGGGTCCTCCTGGTTGATCCGATCCATCCGCCGGCAGTCATTTGATCGTTCGGCTGGCAGAATGGATGCATGGGATTCCACCTTTGACTGTGAATAGATATGGTGGAGGATATAGGTCGGTTTCGGCATTATCTCTGACCGAACGGAAGTAAGAGGAGTTCATGTGGCATGATCGGACTGAGCGAGATTCGGACCATTGCGATGAATCTGCCGGAAGTGGCGGAAGGGCCGCCAGTACCGGCAGCGCGGCGAATTGCAGGCTACAAGGTTGCGGGAAAGAGCTTTGTTGGGGTGGAAAAGGGAGGGGTGACCATGACGGTTAGCCTTGCCGAGCAGGAGGCTAAAAGACTAGCTGCCGCACATCCAGATGCGTACGAGGAGATCTGGCGCAATGGGAAGCGATTCATGGGGCTGCGCGTAAATCTATCCAAGGTTCCGGCCCGCCGGGTGCGGGAGTTGATCGAAACGTCATGGCGCCATAGCGCGCCAAAACACGTCGTAGCTGCGTACGACCAACATACCCCGCCGACCTAGGGGGGCTGCGGAGTCTCTTCTGCGGGAAAATCGTACCCTCAGCGGCTAAAGCCGCATTCATTTCAGGGTAGTTATGTACGGCCTAAAGGCCGGTACCCTTCAGGGAAAGAAAGACGTACTTCAGGGGCTAAAGCCCAAATCTTTGTTGGGCCCTTTTCGGCACGACTGAAGTCGTGCCCTGATACAAAGCATCAGAGCGGTGACTCACGCAAAATTCGCGCATTCCGCAGCTTTCGATCTATCCCTCCTCTTTTGAAATGTAGAAACTCCAATGTACGGCCTGAAGGCCGTCCCCTTCAAATAGATGAGTTTTTCGGCAGCCTGCCAGGGCTCGTCCACCCATTCGATGCTGCATTCGGCGGCTCGAAACCACTTTGAGCTGGAGCATCAACGCGTTGCAGGACGAGGCTGGAGCATCCCGTCCAGACGAGTGTAGCTGTCTTCCATCCCGCGCTCCATTCCTGTCGCGAGCATTGCGGCCCGTGTCTGAGCATCGGGCAGTGTCATTCGCATCGTCATCAATGTACCTGCGCCGTCTGGGTCGAATCGTGTTTCGACATGATTGTCCGGCGTAGCATCCGGCAGGTGCATCCGCTCGACATGGACGATTCTGCAGTGGGGCTGAAGTTCGAGATATTCTCCGGTAAGGTAGAATCCACCGCCTTTGCCGTTGGTCCACTCGTAACGGATCTTGCCCCCTGGCCTAGCTTCATTGATGCAGACGGGCATCGTCCAACCTTCGGGACCGAGTAACCATTTCTGAATTAATGCCGGATCTGTGGGGGCGCGGTAGACGAGTTCCGGAGGCGCGGCGAAGCGTCTCTGAACGATCACGTGTGTATCCCCTTCTGTTTTGAGTTCCAGTTTGTTCATCGCGATTCCCCTTTCTGGTGTGGTGGCAACGTGGCCAGAACGTGGTCCAGCCGGTCATAGTTTTGCTCGATGGCTTTTCGGAGCATCGCGAGCCAGCGGTCCATGGCTTCAATGCGCGCCTTTACGAGACGACGGGGGCGTTTTGTTCCCTCGACTCGCCGGACGATGAGTCCCGCATCTTCAAGCACCTTGAGGTGTTGGGAGATTGCTGGTTGCGTTATGTCGAAGGGCTCCGCCAATTCATTGACGGTGGCCTCCCCTTTGGCAAGGCGCGCGAGAATCGCTCGCCGCGTGGGGTCGGCCAAGGCAGAGAAGGCGGAGTCGAGAT
>DASRRN010000186.1:0-3942 GCA_035695685.1 Acidobacteriaceae bacterium
GCGCCTCGCGGATCTATCGCCTAACAGAGGGTTTACAGCGCGTAGTCGAAGGACCCCGAGGATGCTCGTTGGCCGATGCTCTTCACAGCTTTCCGGCCACCAAAACAATGGGAGAAATCAAAAAAGTCACAACCTCTGAGCGAAGCGCCTCGCAGACCTATCGCATAACAGAGGGTTTTATGGCGCGGAGTCGAAGAGCCTGCCCCGAGCGTAGCCGAGGGAACCCCGGCAATGCTTCCTGGCGGATGCTCTTGGGAGCTTTCCGGCCGCAAACTACAACGGAAGTTAAAAAGGTCACAAACTCTGAGCGGAGCGCTTCACAGATTTATCGCGTGACACCGCGCTTGATGGCGCGGTTCCTAGGGAACCCCGGCGATGCTTGTTGCAGGTGCTCTTCGGAGCTTTCCGGCCACAGACTACAAGGGAAATTAAAAAGTCACAGCCTCCGACCGGAGCGTAGCGAAGTGGACCTGTCCCGGCGTGCCGTGGAGGGACCTGCTGTTTCTCTTCCGGTTCTCACACACCCTCTAAAGCCTGAGGTACGGCTTTCATAACCGGGTAATCATGGTTTCCGATGGATATTGCCTTCAGAAATCTGCAGTTCTCACACCACCACTTAAGTGCCGGTGTCAAGGTGAAAGGTCTTATCGTAAGGCACAACGGGGTACCCTTTCGCCTTCCAGGCAGCCAGCCCACCTTTGAGGAACTTGACTCGATTGATATCTACCTTCGGCACCAGGGTCTCCGCCTTAAGTGCGATGGCGCGACTGGTCTTATCGCTCGGGCAAGTGCAGTACACAACCAGCTCTTTATCGGTGGGGATAAGAGCCGGATTCTGCTCCGCATCTTGGGGAGAGACCCTCTGCGCCCCCTCGATAATTTCGGAATCTGCCAACAAGTCCAGCGGTTGCCGAACGTCCAGCACCAGCACGTCGTGGTGGGAAAGCATGAGGTCACGGAGCGCTTCGGGGGTGATGCTGAGGCGCTCGATCTCGCGCCGTGCTTTCATGCGCCGTATCCAAATCGCAGCCAACCAGCCCCAGATAATGATCGCAATGATAGTGAGGATCAGGTTCATCTTTCAGCCTCCCTCGATAGGTGATAGATTACCGAGCCAGGGTAAACGATTCGATAGTGTTTCAAAGTGCAGATACCGCCAGGCTTGCTTCTTCCACCCGCACCGCGCCACCAAGAAAGGTGACGGTCTTTCCGGGAACCGCCGGGGGTCGCTCTCCGGGGACCACCACGCCCGCAAGGTTGAGTGGGTCGGCCGCAGCCACGGTGATTGCTTCATCCAATATATGCAGGCGCGCCTCGCGCAGCGACCCCACCGCTTCCGGCACCGCGAATTGTTCGCCGCCAAAGCCGCTTAAGAATCGACCTCCGCGCACACTCCCCCGGGCTTCTAGCCGGCGAAACATGCCCTGCAGCTCTCGCCAACGGGGTATGGTGGTCTCCCGCTCCAGCACGTCACGGAAAACGACGCCGTAACGCCGCAGCAGCATCCAGCAGGCCGACTCAAGCTCCGCCTCGCGCCGCTCCGCCTGGGCCCCTACACTCTCAACCAGGCCAGTCGCCGGATTAAGCAGACTCCACCGCCCAACCGTGCTGCGCGGCCTCTTCAGTCCTCCTTGAAACACGGCCTTACGCCGGGGATCGATGAGCACCCGCAGGCTGTCAAATCCGTCGGCCGTAACCAGGCCGGCCGCAACCAGTTCCCATAAACCACGGTTCACCTGCTCTGCCGGGACGCCTAGCCCGCGCACCAGGTCTCCGGCAAAAACTGCTCCATACTGCGCCAGGTGGGCGCGTACCTGCCAGGCCAATTCGCTCAGGCAGGCCAGCAAGGCGGGCTCCGGAATCGCCCGCTCCGCCAGGCAGCGGTCCATCCAAAGTGCGTCCTCGCGTAAGAAGAAGGTGATAGGAGCCATGCTGGTGGGCACTACCCGCTTGGGCGCCACCAAGTCACCGCCATGCGTGGAAAAAGCCGGGTGGGGCGAGATGCGACCCCATCCCACGACACCCTCCATGCATAAAACATCCAGCCAGCGAGGATCGTAGCCGGCAACCCGCTGGGGCAGGAGCGTCCTTTCCCATTCGATAGCCGGCGCTTCAAAGCCCTCAAGCTGCCGTAGCGCCTCCAGTACACCCGCCTCCCCGCTCAACTGAGAGCGTGGCGCCACTCGCTGCCAACGCATCAACCACTGCATATAGACCGCTGGCGTCACCGGCTCGATCTGCTTGCGCAGCCCGGCCAGCGTCCTCTTGTGGATGCGCTGCAGCAACCTGCGCTCGCACCATTCCACATCCTCGTCACTGGCTACTTCTCCTCCTTCAAACACTCCGCGCAGGATGCTCCCCTGCATCTCCATCACCAGCATGGCGGCCCAAATCGCCGCAGTTTCTATTCCCAGCCGCTCGCCCAGCATCCGCGAAGTGACTGGACCGAGCAACGCCATCCATCCTTGCGTCGCCTTGCGAACCACGTCGCCGGTTAACAATTCTTTTGTTTCCGCGGGGCAGGGAACTGGACGTTCGACCGACAATGCCGGCCACAACAGGCGGAGGTTCTGCACCCGTTCCGCCGCCACCCAATATTGTCGTCCGGCATGTTCGGCCACCGTGGCACGACCGTGAAACTGAAGCCGCTCAAAAAACATCGGCCAATGCGAGGCTCCATCGATGTTTTGCATCTCCATTGGCACCACGATCAGCGAGCAGAGCAGATCATGCAGCTCGTGCTCATCGCGCACGTCGGGCCAGCACTCATCACGCAACTCGGCGATCGCCACAGGATCGAGACGGCCGGCTTCGCCCAGCAGCTTATCCGGAACCATGCCCCGCATGCTCACCGCACGGGCACGCCGCTCTTCCAGCGGCGCATCGTCGAGGAAGGCATACGGATTGGCGTTCAGTAGCTCATGCGCGAAGGCGGAAGGAACCGCGCTATCGACCGCGAGACAGCGGATTGCCCCGGTCCGTATCCCTGCCAGTAGCTTAATCAATCCCTCCAGATCCATCGCTTCCGTCAATACATCCTTCATCACTTCCTGAATGAGCGGGTGGTCGGGGATCTGGATATCGCCTTCGATGTTTTCCTGGCAGGCGGCGACCTGTGGGAAGACACTCGCCAGCAGATCATCGGAGCGAGTCCGCTGGATCTGGGGCGCGATACGTTTGCCGTTATAAAATCGTAACAGTTGCAAACTACGCCCGGCATCCCAGCGCCATCGGGCGCGGAAGATGGGTGAGTCGAGCGAGGCCTGCTCCAGCAGGCTGGTGACTGTTTGCTCGGTAAGAAAATCAAAGACGTCGCTCAGCGGGAAGCTGTGCTGCTCAGCCAGCGAAATATTCAGTCCGTTATCGGTCGCTGCTGCCTGCAGTTCGAAATTGAAACCACGGCAGAAACGTTTTCTCAACGCCAGACCCCACGCCTTGTTGATGCGGCCGCCGAAGGGCGCGTGCAGAATCAATTGCATCCCCCCGCCCTCATCGAAGAAGCGCTCGGCAATAATGGTGTCGAGTGCGGGCACTGCCCCCAGCACGGCGCGGCCGGCGACGATATAGCCGATCATTTGTTCTGCGCCCGCGTCATCCACGCAACACTCCCGCTTGAGCCAGGCAACGGTCTCGGCTACCTGCGGGTGCGATTGGCTGATGTATCCGGGGAGTACATTGCCGGTCCGCACGCTGACTTCCTGGCGCAAGGCGGAGACGAAGCGTGACAGTTCAAGCGTCCGTTGCGGAGCCTCGCCCCGCCAGAAGGGTACATTGGGCGGCTGACCGTGCGCATCTTCTACTAACACCCGTCCTGCACTCTCTACGCGTTGGATGCGCCAGCTGGTGTTGCCCAGCAGAATCACGTCTCCGGCGGAGGATTCGACGGCGAAGTCTTCATCCAGGGTGGCAATCTGTACCCCTTCCGGCTGCACAATCACGGCG
>DASRRN010000187.1:0-7173 GCA_035695685.1 Acidobacteriaceae bacterium
TGGGCAGACCATTGCCATCATCGAACTGGGCGGCGGCTACCGCGCTGCGGATCTCACCGCCTACTTCAAAGCTTTGGGCCAAAAAGCACCCCAGGTAACCGCCGTCTCGGTCGACAATGGCAAGAATTCTCCCGGCGCCACTGGCGGTGCGGACGGCGAGGTCATGCTCGATATTGAAGTGTCGGCGGCCGTTGCTCCGGGAGCGAAAATCGTCGTCTATTTCGCGCCCAACACCGACCAGGGTTTTATCGATGCCATCGCCACTGCTGTGCATGACACTACGAATAATCCCAGTGTCATTTCGATCAGCTGGGGTGGGCCGGAGTCCACCTGGACCGCGCAAGCCTTGAATGCGCTCGACGCCGCGTGCCAGTCCGCGGCCGCGCTCGGCATCACCATAACCGTTGCCGCGGGCGACAGTGGCTCGACCGACGGAGGTACGGGCAATAACGTCGACTTCCCTGCCTCCAGCCCGCACGTCCTTGCCTGTGGCGGAACCACGCTTGTCGGCAGCGGCAGCACCATCACCTCCGAGGTGGTGTGGAACGAGCAGGCAAGTGGCGAGGGGGCTACCGGCGGCGGAGTGAGCAATGTATTTGCCCTGCCTTCCTGGCAGGCGAACGCGAATGTGCCCGCGCCCTCCGCAAGCACGGGCGGACGAGGCGTTCCGGATGTCTGCGGCGATGCTGATCCAGTTACTGGCTACCAGATTCGTGTCGATGGGAAAAACTTGGTAATCGGTGGCACCAGTGCGGTTGCGCCGCTCTGGGCAGGCCTCATCGCACTGAACAATCAGCAGAATGGAAAGAGCGCCGGATTCATACAACCCCAGATTTATGCCGCGAAAGCAGCCAATGCGTTCAACGACATCGTGTCGGGAAACAACGGAGCCTTTTCTGCCGGCCCTGGTTGGGATGCTTGTACTGGCCTTGGTTCTCCCAACGGCGCCAAGCTCATCGCACTCCTGGCTGCTTCCACTGCGACCAGGAAAAAAGGCGGGAAGAAGAAGCCCGTCCCCATGCGCCCGGCGAAGAAGAAGAAGGCTCGACGAATCTCCTGACTCTGCCCCTCGTTGACGCAACCAGTATGGACGTTCGACCAAATCGGTTACGGTGAACATTCAGTAGCCGACGGTAACGTTTGCGTCCATGTTTGACCGCAGCTTCGGCCTGCGGCGGAGCAGAAACAACCGCCTAAAGTTGCGCGAGAAAGATCGAAAGTTCCCTGAACAATTTTTGCTTCCCTGCCGATAGTGGTTTTATCTTTGTCCGTCCAGAATTAGTTGGATTCTGAAAGAGGCCGCCGTGTCCATACATGCGCTTTCATCCGCCTCGGTCTTAGATAGCTCGCTGGCCACCGGTTTGATCACCAGCACCAATCAGGCCGACTCCTCCAGCCCGGCCGTTGTGAATACGACGTCCGCTCCCAGCAGCAGCACTGCCAGCAACACACCGGATCTCCTTACCCAGGACATGATCAATTTGCTGAAGGCCCTGGCCTCTGGAGATGTCACGGGAGCAAAGACTGAGCTGGCAAAATTCAAAGCGGATTTGAAGGCTCAAACCGCCAGCCTGTCCTTGAACAACCTGGCCAAAGACGTGACCTCGCTTTTCAAGGATCTGGCTGCCGGAAGTAGCTCCGCGGCAAAAACGGACCTCGCCAGGGTGGAGGTGGATTTGCATACGCAGGACTCCGCGGCGGCTGCTCCCACCCATGCCCTCAGCCCGCTCGAAAACCTGGTCGCCAAAATCTCCGACTCGCTCAGTGCGGGCGCCGTACCCAGCGCTCTGAAGGATCTCGCTGGTTATTTGGTACAAATCGGACAGGGAACCGGTAGTCTCATCAATACCTCCGCTTAGCGGAACAAAGGACACGGCTGCTTCAGCCGTGCCGCACTAGGCTGGGCCTGATGAGGGTATGAGAGAACTGAAAAGAAACAGCAGGTCCCTCCACGGCACGCCGGGACAGGTCCACTTCGCTACGCTCCGGTCGGGATGACACTTCTGTCAGATTATTGAGATCCATTCCTCTGGCCGTTTTTAGACATTTTCCTTGCAAAAAATGTGTCATCCCGACCGAAGCGTACCCGGATTTCCTCCCACGCAGCACTGGACAAAGACGCGTGTGCGCCTTTCTCTTTAAGGAAAGGCGCATAATATCAGCCAACGCCACCAAGGTCCACAGGAAATCCGGGGTAGCGAAGTGGAGGGACCTGCTGTTTCTTTGCTTCGTGCCCATACTTTCTTGATCCCAGTCCTATCCCTGTCCCAACTCCTGCAGCAGAAAGGCGTAGTCGAGGGCGATCTCTTTCAGGTAGTCATAGCGCCCGGAGGAGCCGCCGTGGCCCGCGCTCATGTTGGTTTCGAGCAGCAACAGCCTGTCGTCCGATTTCAACGTTCTCAGCTTGGCTACATACTTGGCCGGTTCCCAATACATTACCTGGCTGTCGTGCAGCGAGGTCTTGACTAGCATTGCCGGGTAAGCCTTGCGTTCCAGGTTGTCGTAGGGCGAGTACTGCAGCATGTATGCGAAAGCGTCTGCCTGGTTAGGATCACCCCACTCTTCATACTCCGCAATGGTCAGGGGAAGCGTGGGATCGAGCATGGTGTTCATCACGTCCACGAAGGGCACGTGGGAGAGAACAGCGCGGTACAGATCGGGCCTCATGTTGGCGACCGCGCCCATCAGCAGGCCACCGGCGCTGCCGCCTTCCATGGCCACGCGCCGCGGGTCTCCGTAGCCGTGGGCTGTCAGATATTCCGTCACCGCAATGAAATCTGTGAAGGTGTTCATCTTGTTCATCAGCCGCCCGGCGTCGTGCCATGGTTTACCCATATCGCCGCCACCACGAATGTGTGCATAGGCAAGCACAAATCCACGGTCGAGTAAGCTTAGGCGGTTGGAATTGAAGCCTACAGGAAGGGAATATCCGTAGGAACCATAGCCATAGATATAGAGGGGGTTTGTACCGTCGCCCTTCTTGTCCTTGCGGTAAACGATGGAAACCGGGATTTCCGTTCCGTCAGGGGCGGTAGCGAACAGGCGCTCCGAGCGGTAGAGCGTGCGGTCAAATCCCCCTGGTATTTCCAACTCCTTCAGTAGTGTCGATTGATTCGTGACCACGTTGTACTCGTAAACCGATGTAGGGGAAACCAGCGATTGATACCCGTAACGAAATGTGTCGGTTACAAATTCGCGATTAACGTGTGGATGGGCGCTGTAGGTAGGCTCAGGAAATGCAATCTGGGGAGAAGGTCCGGAAAACGCTCCCTGCTTGTCAAAGAATTGAATGCCCATATGTGGCAGGCCGTTGGAGCGCTCGACCAGCACGGCGAACGACTGAAAGAGCTCCAACTCTTCCAGCATCACGTCGTCGCGGTGGGCGATCAGTTCGCGCCAGTGGGCGCGGCCGGGGCTGGCTACCGGTGCGGTGACGATGCGGAAAGTTCTAGCTGTGTCGTTTACGCGAATGTACCAGAGTCCGTTCCGGTGGTCCGCGTAGTACTCGATGTTCTCCTGGCGCGGTTCGATCAATGTCCACCGTCCTTCCGGATCATCCGCGGGTAGAAACTGTTCTTCGCTGGTGGTATGGCTGGCGCTCTCGAGCACGATGTACTTATCGTCGCGGGTGCGGCCGGCTCCGACATTGAAGCGCTCATCGGCTTCCTCGTAAACCAGGGCGTCTTCAGTTTGCTGCCGTCCCAAAACGTGGCGGAAGAGCTGGAATTGCCGTTTGGTGGCCTCATCCTCCACGGTGTAGAAAAGGGTCCGGTTATCTGCGGTCCAGACGACGGAGCCAACCCGCTGAGCCTGGTCGGTGAGCACTTCCCCTGTCACTAAATTTTTGATGTGCAAGGTATATTGCCGAAAGCCCGTGGTGTCGGTTGAATAGGCGAGCAGGTTGCCATCGTCGGAGACGGTGAGTGCGCCCAATGCCATGAACGCCTCGCCGGCCGCCAACTGGTTCATATCGAGCATGATCTCTTCGCTGGCGTCGAGCGATCCGTGCTTGCGACAGTAAATGGGATACTGTGCGCCCTGTTCTGTCCGCGAGTAGTAGAGATAAGCTCCATCGCGAAATGGAACCGAGACATCGGTCTCCTTAATGTGGCTTATCATTTCCGCATAGAGCCTGGCCTGCAGCTCTTCGGTGGGCTTCATCACCGCCCGGGTATATGCGTTCTCCTGTTCCAGAAAAGCAATGACTTCCGGGCTCGTCTTTTCCCGCAGCCACGCGTAGTCGTCGGTCAACCGGTGTCCGTGAATGGTGGTGATAGTTTCCTGCCGTCGAGCGATCGGTGGTTGCGCAACAATGGAAGAAGTCATATATGAATCAAGAATATATCGTTGGCTGGAGGAGAAGTTGTGCATCCGCTCAAAACCCGGGTTGCCGGCGGTTGCCTTCGCGCATCCTACTTTTTCGAGGAGCAAAACAACATGAATCCCCCAATCGGCAGCAAAAGCATAGTGGCCTTGGCTGGCGCGATCCTGCTTTGTGGAAGCATGGGATTGGCACAAGTGGGTCAGCAGCCCAGCAGTCCAGCAGGACAAAACCCGGGTCAAAACAACCCAACCATGGATTCTCGGATGAATGGAATACCGGCTACGGGGCAACCCTCGATGATCGACAAGATGTTTGTCAGGAAAGCGATGGAAGGTAGCATGGCGGAAGTCCAATTGGGCCAACTGACGTTACAGAAAAGC
The DNA here is from genome assembly GCA_035695685.1 of Acidobacteriaceae bacterium. GTDB lineage: Bacteria > Acidobacteriota > Terriglobia > Terriglobales > Acidobacteriaceae > PALSA-350. Next base: position 4,705 of record DASRRN010000187.1, read on the forward strand.
AATAACGATCAGGTGAAACAGTTTGCCCAGCGTATGATCGATGACCACACCAAGTTGAATGACCAGATGAAGCCTGTCGCTCAGCAGCTTGGCGTCTCTGCTCCTAATCAGCCTTCAAAGAAAGACAGGCAAACCATGGCGAAGCTGCAGGCCCTCTCCGGATCAGCCTACGACCAGGCCTACATTCGCGACATGGTGAAGGACCACAAGCAGGATCTGAGTGAATTCCAGGGTGAAGCTTCTTCCGGTCAGGATCAAACGGTGAAGGATGCTGCGAACCAAGGTAGCCAGGTCATCTCACAACACCTGCAGATGATCCAGCAGATCGCTAAGGACCAGAACGTAAACATGGCCAGCAAGTAAATTTGTTGCCGCTTTAACCTTGTGCCCGCTCCGTCCAGTTTCACTGGCGTCCGGGCATAACTGTGTCTGAGTACAATGGGGCAATGCGTAAATGCCTGCTTGCACTCTTTCTGCTTTTTCTCGCTTGGTCTGGTCTCGTGCCGGCGGAAAAAGTGCAGGATCTGCCGGCGCCCACGAATTATGTAAGTGACTTTGCAGGTGTATTGTCCCCGCAGACCCAGACCTCTCTGAATGCGCTGTGCGCGCAGCTGGACCGTCTGGCCCACGCTCAGATTGCGGTCGTCACCATCAAATCGCTCGACGGCGAACCCATAGAGAATTTCGCCACCGCGCTCGAAGACAAGTGGAAGGTGGGGAAGAAGGGCACCGACCGCGGCCTGCTGTTGATATTTGCAACCAATGATCGCAAGTACCGCATCGAGGTGGGCTACGGCCTTGAGGGTATTTTGCCCGATGGTAGAGTCGGCGATATCGGCAGGCAAATGGTGCCGTATCTGCAACAAAATAACTTTGATGCCGCGGTTACTTTGGCTGTCCGCCAGATCGCCGGCGTGGTTGCGGCGGATGCTGGAGTAACTCTCAGCACTGGGGCTCGGCCTGGCTATGCTCCGGCGCCCCAGGCGAGGCCGCTTACGCTCGGTGAGGTCGTGGTGCTGGGCATCATCCTCCTGGTGGTGATCTTTTTCCTGGCGCGCTTCGGCGGGTCCGGTCTGCTTGGCTTCCTCATTGGAATGTTCCTGGGGGGCGGCGGAGGAGGCGGCTGGGGCGGGCGAGGAGGCGGAAGCGGTTGGGGGGGCGGCGGTGGAGGAGATGGCGGCGGCTTCGGCGGGTTTGGCGGCGGTAGTTCCGGTGGCGGTGGGGCCTCAGGCAGTTGGTAGGCTATTACAGCAAAGCAAGATAAGGAGAAACTTTGGAATGAGACGCGGGCTTTGGGTAGCAATCGCGGCGTTGGTGGTTGTGTTTCTGGCGGTGCTGCTGGTTTTCGGCAGCTATGTGAGCGCAAAAAATCAGATGGTGACCAAGCGGGAGGCGGTCACGGCCTCCTGGGGTGAGGTTAACAATCAGCTGCAGCGGCGTGCCGATCTAATCCCCAACCTGGTGGAGACGGTCAAAGGCTATGCCAAGCAGGAGACAACCGTATTCGGCGATATCGCCAATGCGCGGGCGGGTCTACTGAACGCGCATGGCGATCCTAAAGCCACCATTCAGGCCAACGGCGCGCTCGATGGAGCCCTCGGACGGTTGCTGGCTTTGACTGAGAATTACCCCGATCTAAAGTCGAATACAAACTTCCAGCGCCTTTCCGACGAACTGGCCGGCACTGAAAACCGGATCAGCGTCGCGAGAATGCGCTACAACCAGAACATCCAGGAGTACAACACGTTTATCGGGCAGTTTCCCAACAGCATCTGGGCGGGGATCGGCGGGTTCCAACGGAACAACGACTATTTCCAGGCGAGTCCGGGCGCTCAGAACGTTCCTAAGGTCAGTTTCTGACCTTTTGTTTCTGACCTTAGGTTTCCTACCTTCGGTGCCGAGGGGACATCGAAAACGGGCGTCAAAAACGAATGAGTCCCGCAGGGACGGCTGAATACCATCAGTTCAGCCGTCCCTGGCGGGACTCGACCCTTCTAAGAACAAATCTCGCCTTTCGCTTAGGCGCGAGCAAAGGAAGCCACTGCACTCGCCTCGTCGTCCTTGACGTCGAAAACGGTGTAGAGCTTGGTGATTTGCAACAGGTCGTGGACCTTTTTGGTGAGATTGAGCAGCTTGAGGTCGCCGCCCTGGTTGCGGACGGTGGTAAACGCGCTGACCAACTCGCCGATTCCCGAGCTGTCGATATAAGTCACGTCACCCAGGTTGAGAAGAATCTGCTTTGAGCCTTTGCTGAGGAGATCCCTCACGGCGTCGCGCAGTTGGACACTGCCTTCTCCCAGGGTAATGCGGCCGCTGCAATCCATAATGGTGATCCCGTCCACCTGACGGGACTTAAGTTTCATGCTCACGAATACTCCTCCTTAGATAGCGGAACGGGCGGTTCCTAGATGTTTGATGAGGGTAAGTTCAGTGCCGGGCTGCAATTGTCGAAAGTGTACCTCATCCATG
>DASRRN010000188.1:0-9519 GCA_035695685.1 Acidobacteriaceae bacterium
ACAGAGGGTTTACAGCGCGTAGTCGAAGAGCCTGTCCCGAGCGTAGCCGAGGGAACCCCGAGGATGCTCGTTGGCCGATGCTCTTCACAGCTTTCCGGCCACCAAAACAATGGGAGAAATCAAAAAAGTCACAACCTCCGACCGGAGCGTACCCGGATTTCCTGCCTCGCTGCATTGGACACGACCACGTGCGGCTTTCATTATTGGACACGAACACTTAATGAAAGCCGCACACGTGGAAAGCCGCAGCTGGAGTTTCTACATTTTCTCGAGCCCGGGGTATGATTTATCGAGCTTCAGTTTTGGGTTTTGCTTTGTATCAGGGCACGACTTCAGGTCGTGCCGCTATGACCCGAAACCATAGCATCGCGGAGTTTTTTCCGATCCGCTAACCCTTACCACCAAACACCTCCGCCAGAGACTGCCCTACCGTCGGCAGCGGCCCCTTGCTCAGCACTAAAAGCCGCAGCGGTGTCGCATTCTTCTTCACCTCGCGACACGCGAGAACACGCGTCGAAAATTCCTTTAAACGGGGAAAAGGACGAAAATTCTTGTTCAGAGTACAAATCAATACCGTGCGTTCATGCAACAAAGCAGAAAGATCGTCCAGGTAGTACTCCAGCGACCAGTGAAAGCCAATACTGTAAAACCCGTAAATCAAATCATAAGGTCCGGGCAAACCCGCAAGCCCCAATTGCTGCGCATCAAAAATTTCATATTGCTTCAACCCGTTATAGTCCAACATGATCTTCAACAACGGAAGGTTCCCGCAGAAAGAAGACGTGTCCGGCCATTGGGGAGGATGTTCATAATACTTTTGTTTGTATCTGGTACTGCTTCCGTCGGCGTCGTAGAGACTGATCTCGCTCCCCGCAAACCAACCCTTCTTGGTAAAGAAAACGACAGACCGGCCAAAGCCGGGACCAATCTCCAGCACCCGCCTGGGTTTCTCGATCTCATGCAGCAGCGGCAACAACGCCTCGTACTCCGCTTCTGAGGCCGCATTACTCTCGCTTTGCCACAGCAATCGTGAAGCTTCATCGGCCTTGAGCGGCAAGCGGGTGGAAATAAGCCGAATCGCCGCCACTACTTCTTCCGTGAACGGAGGCGCAAGAAATAACTGCTCTGCCGAAGCCGCCCTGGGGTCGAGAATCGACCGGCCCCGCAGCCGGTTGAGTGAAGTTTTCATGAACAAGCAGACACCTTCTTGGGAAAGCTCCGTTCCACTTAGGCACAAGGTGATTCGCCGGATAACCTCTCGGAGTTAGTTCGGCGGCCTATCCGGGATTGAATTTGATATTCTATTCAGGACGACTTTTTGCGTCCGGAGAATAAGTTTTGAATACTAAAGAGATCTTAGAACACATCAACGGTGAAATTACGCGGTTACAGCAAGTGAAGGCTTTGTTGCAAGGTTCCGCCAATGGTCACCCCCGGGGCTCCGTCAATGGTTCGGCAGCGCCTAAGGTCAAGGGCAAGCGCGTACTGAGCGTTGAAGCTCGCAAAAAGATTGCGGCCGCACAGCGGAAGCGTTGGGCGAAAGCAAGGAAGGCCGCGGTCTAAGAGCCCCGGCCTCATCAGGCACGGCTGCTCATTTGTCCAGTCGCAACATTCCTTCACAACCAGGGAGCACGCCGCGCCGGCGGATAAGAAGGCAGCGGTTGTCTGGTGTCAGATGTTCCATCCGCCGTCGATGACGTGCGTCTGCCCAGTGGTGAAGCTGGACTCGTCCGAGGCAAGATACACCGCCAGGGCGGCAACCTCCTCCGGGCGGCCAAGACGACCCATGGGCTGGCGCGCGATAAATTCACGGCGCACCTGCTCCGCGTCCCCCTGCGCAGCAATGCGCCCATCCAGCGAAGGCGACTGCACCGTGCCCGGACAAATCGCGTTGCAACGTATCCCCTGGCGCACAAAATCAATCGCAATCGCCTTCGTCAATCCCACCACCGCGGCCTTCGAGCTGGTATAGACAAAGCGGTTGGGCACGCCCCGGATGCTCGATGCAATCGAAGCCATATTGACGATGCTGCCCCGCCCGGCGCGTAACATCCCCGGCAGGAACGCGCGACACGTGCGAAACATGGAACGCACGTTAAGGTCGAAGGAAAACTCCCAGTCCTCCTCCTTGCAGTCGAGAATGGTGCCGTGATGTACGAAGCCGGCGCAGTTAAACAAGATATCCGGCTCCGGCAACTGCTCCGCGAATAGCTGAATCTCTTTGGGGTCGCGCACATTCAGCTCGCGGCACGTGAGGTGAGGTTGCTCCGCGGCGAGAGCTTTGAGCGCCGCCTGGTTAATATCCGTCGCCCACACGGTGGCGCCTTCCTGGGCAAAAGCGATCGCGGTCGCCCGCCCAATTCCCTGTCCCGCAGCCGTGACCACAGCGGTCTTTCCCGCCAACCTTCCACTCATCCATTCACCCTTGTATGCAGACCGCAACTTTCGATTCTAAACCGTAGGGAAACTGCCGATCCCGACCCCGCAACTTTGAATGGTCAGCGAAACGTGGGGTACCCACGGTCCGGTTGCAGGAAGAAAAATCCTAACCCTTGCCTTCAAGTCCCATGGCCACACACATCGCAGACACATCGCCGATCTGCTCTCCCAGCGCAGCGGGAACAATCGCACACGCCTTGAATGTTTGCGGCAAGGCCTCGCGTTCGATCACTCTGCGCATAGGAACAAGCAAGGGTTCTCCCATGCGCCACGCCAATCCCCCCAGCACAATGCGCTGCGGGTTCAGCACGTCGATGAGCATGGCGAGCGCCTGGCCCAGCCGCGCTCCCGAACTGTGGAGAATGCTGAGCGCAACCGCATCGCCCGCCTGCGCCGCCTGGCCCACATCGCGCGCTGTCAAGCTGACGCTGCTCCCCAGTTGCGCTTGCAGCACGCTTGAGCGGCCACGCCGTGCTGCTTGTGCCACCATGTGGACTGCCAGCTGCGCAATGCCGCCGCCGCTCGACCATCCTTCAATGGAGCCCGCCTTGTGGTAGCCGACTGGGCCCGTCGGGCTCAGTCGCACGTGGCCTATTTCGCCCGCATCGCCATTGGCTCCCAGGTACAAGCTGCCGGCAGCGATAATGCCCGCGCCCAGACCCGTGCCAAGGGTAAGAAAAATCATGTGCTCCGTACCCATGCCCGCGCCGAATCGATGTTCCGCCACCGCGCCCGCATTGGCATCGTTCTCCAACCGGCAGGGCGCGTGGAAAGCCTCTTCCAACAGCTTGCAAATGGGCACATCCACCCAGGTGGAAAGATTGGGAGGCGCCTGAACGATTCCCTGGATGCGATCGAGCGGGCTGCCGCAGCTAACGCCGATGCCGGCAATCGCCGCCTCGTCAAAGCCTTGCTGCGCCAGCAAGTCGCGCACCCCTTTCTCGATCAGACGCAGAGCGCGCTCCGGGCCCTGCTCCGGCAGGGTTGCGAACTCAATGCGTGCCAGGCTGGCCGGTGGATGAGAAGACAGCACCACCGCGGTCTTGGTACCACCCACATCCACGCCGACAAAGACCTTGCCCATGCTCAGGTCACAACCTCATGGGCGAGGCCCTGCTCATGAATCGCGTTGGCGCGCACCAGCGCAGCGGTGACGTGGGCACAAATATTTTCCTCCCCAACATGCTGGGCAAAGGCAGCTTGCCCCATCAATCGAGCCGGCTGTTCCCGGGCGCCGCACAGCAACAGCGTTCGACCTGATCCGCGCACCTCCTCGGCAAGCCGCTGCAGTGCCTGCAGACCGGTCGAGTCGATGGCCGTCATATTGCGCAAGCGCAGCACCACGATCGGCGGCAGTGAGGGCAGCCGGCGGCGAATCTCGTCGATCTTTTCCGTAGCCCCGAACAGGAACGGGCCATGGATGCGATAAATCGCAACATAGGACGGAATATCTTTTCCCTGCAGCACGTGCACCCGCCCATCTTCGACATCATCCTCGGTCACCCGGGTCACCGTGGTCGTAAGCGTGACCTTGCGGATGAACACCAGCGCCGCAAGAATCATGCCTCCCTCCACCGCGACCGTTAGATCGGCAAACACGGTCAGTAAGAGCGTCGTTAGCCATACGCCGATCTCCAGTTTCGAGAGCCGCAGAATCTGTGGGATCTCATGCCACTCGCCCATCTTGGAGCACACCACCATCAGGATCGCGGCCAGAACCGCCAGCGGGATGAACCGGGCTAACGGAGCAGCAAAAAGCAGCACCGCGAGCACGGTCAGCGCATGCACCATGCCGGCCACCGGAGACACCGCTCCGCAACGAATGCTGGTCGCGGTACGGGCAATCGCGCCCGTCGCCGGCAGCCCTCCGCACAACGGAGACAGAATGTTGGCCACGCCCTGCGCCATCAGCTCCACATTGGGATTGTGCTGGTCTCCGCTCATCCGGTCGGCAACCACGGCCGACATCAGCGACTCGATCGCCCCCAGCATCGCCACCGTGATGGCCGGGGAGATCAATGTCCGCATGGTGGCGTACTCGAACACCGGCACGTGGAAGCGGGGGAAACCCGAAGGGATGCCCCCAAAGCGGCTCCCGACCGTCTCCACCGGCAGATGCAGGAAGTAAACGGCGGCCGTGGCCGCGACCAAGGCCACGATGTAGCCGGGAATCCGGGGCAGAAAGCGAATCATCAACACGATCAGCAGCAGCCCGGCGCAGGAAAGCAGCGTAGCGGTCAGGGACAGGGTCCCCACATTGCCCAGCACCACCCGCATGCGCCCCACAAAGTCCCCGGGAACCGGCCCGGTGTGCAAACCGAAGAAGTCTTTGATCTGGGTGCTGGCAATGAGCAGGGCGATGCCGTTGGTAAAGCCCACGATCACCGGGCGGGGAATAAACTTGACCGCCGCACCCAGGCCAGTAGCTCCCAACAGGATGAGCAGGCACCCCGCCATGATGGTGCACAGCAGCAGACCGTTGAAGCCATAGCGCGCCAGGATGCCGGCGATGATCACCACAAACGCGCCGGTGGGACCACCAATCTGGTTGCGTGATCCGCCCAGGGCGGAGATGGCGAATCCAGCTACTACCGCGGTATAGAGCCCGGCCTCCGGGGGCGCTCCGGAGGCAATGGCAAAGGCCATCGAAAGCGGCAGGGCAACCAGTCCCACGGTGACGCCTGCCGCCAGATCTGCACCGAATTTCCTCCCGTTGTAGTCCCGCAACGCGAGGAATGACTTAGGGGTCCAGGCGGTAAGGTTCAATACCCTTCTCTTTACTGTGTCTTGATTCTGTCGCTGACCCGTTTTGCCAGCTTTGCGATCTCGTCCACGTCTTTGATCGCCTCCAAGGTCGGCGCTTTATCTCTCTTATCGACTGCGGCCTTCAATGCGGTCGCCAACTGTACCAGGCGGTCGGCGTCGCTGAATACCTCTTTCTGATGCTCTTCCCGCAGCTTTTTCAACTGCCGCTCCTGCATCTCGCGGGCAACATAGGGTTGTTCGTCCGGCACGCGCGCGTGGTCCAGCTGTTGCATCTGCCCATCAGTGGCGGCCGGATTGACAGGAACATTGAACTGCCCGGCTGCCAGACTCACACTGGCCGCCACCACCACGCCTCCAATCAGGCCCCATCGCATCCCCCGCGACTTTGTTCCTGCTACGCTCACTTCCGCCTCGCAACCCTTGGAATAAACCGTGCAATTACGGTTTGCTTACAGCTATTTGCCCCCGTTCTTTCATCTGTTCCTTGAGACTTTTAACCAGCCGCTGAATCTCGTCGGCTTTGCGTAAGGCAGCCAGCGACAAAGTGTTACTCCCGGCTCTATTGACTTCTGCCTTCAGGTCCTCTGACAGCTCCAGTAACTGGTCCGTATCTTCCTCCATTTGCCGTTGTGCCGGGTCCGACGAAAGGGGGAGCATCGGGACTGGCTTGTGTCGCACCTGAACCGTGGGGGGAGCGGGTTGGGCGGCTTCCTGGTGTGCCGGCCCCACGGAGGGAGCCGGTTCCGTAGCGTCTGGTTGCTTTGCCGAGTCTGCGGGGGGAGCAGGCTGGGTCGCATCGGGTTTTTTGGTGGAGTCAGCAGGCCCCGGCTGGCCGGCGTCCGGTTGGTCCTCAGGGGGCATCGCCTGGTCGGGGTCGGGTTCTTCCGAGTCCTCTGGGGACGGCGGCCGAATGGGCGGTGGTGGTTGTGCCGAGTCCCAGGGGGGCAGCTCCGGGGTGGGCTTAGCCGGCTGCTTTTGCTGGGCTTTCCCGGTGGGCGATTGGCCTGGAACGCCCGCGGTCGCCGTCAGTGCGAACCCAAGCATTGCCCCAACCACCCATCGCTCGAGTAGCATCATAGGGTGCCAGTGTACGCCACCATTTTCCCTCTTGCCTCTCTTCTTCGCTTAGTCGAGCCGTCACCTTCGTTTCTCCGCGGCCTCAACCAGGAATGGCTCTCCGACGTCAAGGAATTCCTCCACGTCGGCTTACCCAAGCTGATATTTATCGCGATTTACGCCTGGGTGTTGATCCTGGTGGTCAACTTCATTACCGGCCGCATCATCAAGGTCGCGGAGCACCGGGACAAGCTGGGCCCAGCCCGGGGCTCGCAGGTACGCACCCTGGCTACCGTCATCCGCGCTACTGGCATCGTCATCGTAGCGTTCCTGGCCATTTTGCAGATCATGGAGAATGTTCTGGGCTTCAACCTGGCCCCGTTGTTGGCCAGCGCAGGAGTCGCCGGCGTGGCCATCGGCTTGGCTGCCCAGACCATCGTGAAAGACGTGCTGAACGGCATTTTGATCCTGATTGAAGATCAATACAACGTGGGCGACGTGGTCACCCTGGCGGGGATGACGGGCACGGTCGATTCCATGACCCTGCGTAAGACCACGGTGCGCGGTTTTGACGGCACCCTCTACATCATTCCCAACAGCCAGATCACCAACGTAGCCAATCAGAGCCGGGACTACTCCATCTCCACCCTGAACGTCTCGGTCGACTTTTCTGCCAACCCTGACCAGGTGATCCCGCTGTTGAAGAAGATCGCTCTGGAAGTGCGCAACGAGCCGGCTTTCCGTAACGTGTTCACCGGCGACCCCCAGGTCTTCGGTGTGGATTCCATCAAGGGAACCGAGGTCATTTACCCCATCCAGATCCGGACACTGCCGCGCCAGCAATTCGAAGCCATGCGAGAGATGCAACGCCGCATCCGCCTGGCCCTGGAAGAACACAATATGCTGCCCGGCAGCCCCTATCGGGTGCTCAGCGGCTCGGGTCAAATTACGACGGCATCGCGTGAGGTCGACGGAGCAAAAGCCCCCGACCCGACGATGGCCAAGCCCAACGAAACCAACCCCTTCACCGGCGAGTCAGCCTAGACGGGACACCATCGACCAACGCTGAGGTGCTGGACGGGCAGGGTCCAAGGCGGGTAGAGTCCGAGGCGGGTAGGGTCCAAGGCGGGTAGGGTCCAAGGCGGGTAGGATTCAGGACGGGTAGGATTCAGGACGGGTGCCCCATGTTCGCCCCAGCGTACATGGGCCGAAAAAGATGGGCGAAGCCCCAACGATCGCTTTTGATCTCTGTTGAGGCATTCGCTACTGATCAGGTGAAAGCAATCGAAACAAATCATTTTCGGCCCACGTACGCTGAGGCGAACGTGGGGCACCCGTCCTGGACCCGTGCGTTTCGTGGAAGATATAGACTTCCCGTCCACTCACTTACGTTTCGTGGAAGATTCAACCGTTAGTTCTGTAACAGTACCAGTAGCTTTTCCGGATCCGTGGTGGGGGGCAGGCAAGCCGTTCCCTTACATACCACGGCGAAACTCTTATCCCCCTTCAGATCGGGGAGCAACGGCAGCGTCTCCGCCAGCAAAGGCGGCAGCTCCGGGCCAACTTGCGCCCGCTGCAAGCGGATCACGCTCTTGTTCACCGCATAACCCACGGTGGCCGCAGCTTCCAGCTCATCGGCAGGGGCATCGTCGCCAATCACCACCACCTGTACTGGCGGTAACAGCAGGCGCTCGAGAGCCAGGCCGTACGTTCCCGCATACAACCCGAAGTGGCTCACCACGCCGGCAAACGCCTCCAGCGTATCCTCCGCCTTCTCCCGGAAATCAGCCCTTCCGTTGAGCGCCTCCAGCCGGAGCAGCGCCGCGGCAGCGGCCGGGTTCCCCGCCGGCGTAGGTGAATCCTGCAAAGGCTTACGCCGCGCCGTCAACACCCCCAGCTGCTCCGCGCCCTTGGCCGTGGCATCGAAAAACGCTCCGCCGGTGGGATCATAAAACTCCGCAATCATGCGTTCCGCCAGGTCCAGCGCCGCCTGGTAATACTTCAACCCACCGCTCGCCAGCCATCCATCCAGGCAGGCATGGATAAGAAAGGCATAGTCGTCCAGCATGCCTGCGACCCACTTGGTCTCGCCGCTGCCGGTATAGGCAATTACATGGGCCAGCCCACGCTCCGCATCCAGCCCCTCGCGCAACAACCGGTCCAGTGTGAGCAAGGCAAACTCTTTTACCGCGGACAAGCGCAGCACCTGCGCGGCTTGCAAATAAGCAGAGACAGCAAGAGCATTCCAGTTGGTGTAAACGGTGGTGTCGACGAATGGCGTGGGCCGCTCCCCGCGCGCCGCCAGCAGCCGGGCGTGGGCCGCGGATAAAAGCCTGCCGGCTTCCTCCCGAGTCTTACCCGCACGCGTCGCAGCGGCGTCGAGTGTGTGCTTCACGTGGAGCACGTTCTTGGCGGGATTGTGGTGCATATCCCCCAGGTCGCCGATGTCGTAGTAGGCCGCGGCAATTTCCATCTCTTCCGGAGTCAGCACAGCAGCAGCTTCGGCCCGCGTCCAGGTAAAGTAGTCGCCGTCGTCGTCCAGGTTGATGTCCGCATCCTGCGAAGCATAGAAGCCACCCCGCTCGCGGTCGGTGAGCCAGGCGTCCATCCAGCGAATGATGTCTCTCGCCACGCGCGCCGAGTCGGGGTCAACATAGCTTTCAAAAGCATGCACGTAGTTCTTAAGCAGCTCGGCGTTGTCGTACAGCATTTTCTCGAAGTGCGGCACCACCCATGCCTCGTCCACGGAGTAACGATGGAACCCACCCCCCAGCTGGTCGTAAACCCCGCCTCGGGCCATCTTCTCCAGGGTCACTGTGGCCGCCTCCCTGGCGGCTTCATTCCCCGTGCGCCCGGCCACATCGAGCAGCAGGTCGAGGGCCGAGGGATGGGCAAACTTGGGCTGTGCACCGAAGCCTCCGTGATGCCGATCGAATTTCTCCAGCGCCGAGGCCACCATCTTGTCCACGATATCCATGCTGAGACTGCCCGCGTGGCCGGCAAAGTTTTCGTTGTATTCGATCGCCGCCACCACGCTGCCCGCCGATTCCATGACCTCATCGCGGCGCGTCTTCCACGCTTCTACCATGCTGCGCAGCACCCGCTCGAAGCCGGGCCGGCCGTAGCGGTCGTCGCGAGGAAAATACGTTCCCCCAAAGAACGGCTGCCCCTCCGAAGTCAGCACCGCGGTCAGGGGCCATCCATTTTGCCCGCTGATGGCAGCCACCGCGGCCTGGTAGCGTGTATCCACATCCGGCC